>SXYT01000076.1 GCA_005788205.1 Actinomycetota bacterium
CGCAGCCACTGCACCGCGGCGCCGGTGACGAAGATCGAACCCTCGAGCGCGTAGACGGGGCCGTCGCCGAGGTCCCACGCGACGGTCGTGAGCATCCCGTCTGTCGGCTCCGGGCAGGACGACCCGACGTTCAGCAGGACGAAACTGCCGGTGCCGTACGTGTTCTTCGCCGTCCCCACGGTCGTGCAGCCCTGGCCGAAGAGAGCGGCCTGCTGGTCACCGGCGATGCCCGAGATGGGGATCCCGTCAGCGAGACCGGGGACCGAC
Organism: Actinomycetota bacterium; assembly: GCA_005788205.1. GTDB lineage: Bacteria > Actinomycetota > Acidimicrobiia > Acidimicrobiales > Ilumatobacteraceae > UBA2093. Next base: position 268 of record SXYT01000076.1, read on the forward strand.
GAGGTCAGGCCGAAACGCCCGCTCGACGGCCGCACCTCGGGAAGCGTGCGTTCCGGCACGCCGAGCAGCCCGCACATCTCGCTGCTCCACGTCATCGAGCGGATGTCGAACAGCATCGTGCGGCTCGCGTTGCTGGGGTCAGTGGCGAACTCCCGCCCGTCCGTGAGTTTCCAGACGATCCACGCGTCCACCGTGCCGATCGCGATGTGCTCCGCCGGCGGCATGTCGTTGTTGCCGAGCAGCCATGCCGCCTTCGTCCCCGAGAAGTACGGGTCGAGCACGAGGCCGGTGGTGCGCCGGACGAGCGGCAGGTGCGGGGCGAGCTCCGCGCATCTCGCGGCAGTGCGCCGGTCCTGCCACACGATCGCGCGGGCGAGCGGAGTGCCCGTGCGCCTGTCCCATGCCACCACCGTCTCGCGCTGGTTCGTGATGCCGATGGCCGCGACCGAGTCCCCGGTGCGTGCGGTGACATCGGCGAGCGTCGCGGCGACTGCATCCCAGATCTCCGATGCGTCGTGCTCCACCCATCCCGGACGGGGGAAGTGCTGGGTGAACTCGCGGTAGGAGGAGATCGACGGCCGGCCGTCGTCGAACACCGCCCGGGTGCGCACACCCGTCGTGCCTGCATCGATCGCCAGTACTGCTGTCATGTGTGACCCTCCGTCGTGTCCCGTCCGGCCGCCGTGCTCACGCCGTCCGTGCCGCGTCGTGCAGTTCCATGATGCCCCTGTGGATCGACGGGGGGGCCGCGAGGACCTCGGCCGCCGTCACGGGACCACCGGAGAAGTCCGTCACGAGGCACCCGGCCTCGGTGAGCACCAGCCAGGCGGCCATGATGTCCCACGAGTTGAGCCCGGCCTCCAGGTATGCGTCGAGCCGGCCGCATGCCACGAAGCACATGTCGACCGACGCTGCGCCGAGCCTGCGGATGTCGCGCACCCGGCCGACCATGTTCGCCACCGTCCGCCCGTGTGCGGCACGGGCCGCGGGGTCATAACCGAACCCCGTCGCGAGGAGAGCATCAGCGACGGACGTGACATCGCGCGGTGAGATGCGCACGCCGTTCAGGAATGCGCCGTCACCCCGGGAGGCGGTGAACATCTCGTCGAGCACCGGCAGGTAGACGGCGCCGGCAAGCGGGCCGTCCGTGTCGCGCGCACCGATCGACACCGACCACGTGGGGAGACCGAAGAAGTAGTTGGCCGTGCCGTCGATCGGGTCGACGTGCCATTCCACACCGCTGGTGCCGGGCCGCGAGGCGCCCTCCTCGCCGACGACGGCATCATCGGGGCGGGCAGACACAAGTCCGTCGACAATCTCGCGTTCGCACAGCCGGTCGTACCGCGTGACGATGTCCGTGGGGGAGGACTTGGCGGACTCGCCGAGATCGCCGCTGCGCCGCCCCTCGAGTGCGGTGAGCCCCGCCCGGCGGGCGAGAGACTCCGCGACACCGACAAGGGTGGTCATCGACCGTCGTCCAGCTCTCGCCATTCCCCGAGGGCACGCAGCACGAGCACTGCGACGATCGCCGCACCCCCGGCGAACATGACTGCCCCCATGAGGATCCCCAACCCGAGCGGGAGGCCGCAGTCACCGCTGCACTGGACGTCAACTGTGCCGTACCCGATCAGTGCGCCCGCCGCCCCGGTGACGATGATCGCGACAAAAGCGAGGATGCGGGCGGTCCCGGAGGGCAGCGCGGAGAGGGGGGATTCCTGGTCGGTCACGCGGTTCATCGTAGGCGCGCCGCCACAGGAGTGAACTAGCGTCCCCTGTGCTGTGACCGGGTTGCGTTCCATCCTCCACGTGGACATGGATGCGTTCTACGTGTCGGTGGAGCTCCTTCGCAGGCCGGAACTGCGCGGACGGCCCGTCGTTGTGGGCGGGGATGCCGCACGTGGGGTCGTTGCCGCCGCCTCGTACGAGGCCCGACGGTTCGGGGTGCACTCCGCGATGGCGTCGTCGCGGGCGCGTGCACTCTGTCCCGACGCCGTCTTCATCGCCCCGGACATGGGTCTGTACCTGGAGGTCAGCGCACGCCTGCACGAGATCTTCTGCTCGTTCACGCCCCTCGTCGAGCAGATCTCCGTCGACGAGGCATTCCTCGACGTCACCGGTGCGGGGATGCTCCTCGGTGACGCGGTGCAGATCGCGTGGGACCTGCGCGAATCGGTCCGCCGGAACGAGTCGCTCACGTGCAGCGTGGGCATCGCCCCGAACAAGTTCCTCGCCAAGCTCGCGAGCGAGCACGCCAAGCCGCGCGCGACCGGGAGCGGCATCGAGGAGGGGCACAAGGTCCACGAGGTGCGCCAGGGGGACGAGATCGCGTTCCTGCACCGGTTGCCCGTCTCGTCCCTGTGGGGCGTGGGGCCGGTCACACAGGCCAAGCTCGAGGATCTCGGGATCCGCACCGTCGAGCAACTCGCCTCAGTGGACGAGCAACTGCTCCGCCGGGTCGTGGGTGACGCGCACGGCTCGCATCTCCACCGGCTGGCCCACGGTGTCGACGACAGGTCGGTGGAGCCGGAGCGCATCGCGAAGTCCATCGGCAATGAGGAGACGTTCGGGCGCGATCTCGTCACCCACGACGAGATGCATGCCCAGCTGGTCAGGCTCTGCGACTCGGTCGCCCGCAGGACGAGAGCCGCAGGGGTTGCTGCCGGCACGATGCTGCTGAAGGTGAAGTTCTCCACATTCGAGACCGTCACCAGGTCGGTCACCCCCGCGGTCCCGGTGACCTCGGGACCCGCCATGGTGGCGGCGCTGGGCCCGGCGCTGGCGGGCATCGACCCTTCCCGGGGAGTCCGCCTTCTCGGGGTCCATGCCCAGAGGCTGGGACTCAGCTCAGAGGCGCCGATGCGCTTGTTCGACGAGGACGACGACCCTGTGGAGGCTCTCGAGCGGGACTGGTCACCGGCAAGCCGCGCTGTCGACTCCATCATCGACAAGTTCGGGTCCGGCGCAATCGGTCCCGCGAGCGTCATGGGGCAGCGTCGACCGGGTGAGTCACCGTTCGGGCCGGAGTCCGGCTGAGTGCATTGCCTTTGGCCCCCCGCGGTGAGAGACTGTGGACGTGCCATTGTCAGACGAAGAACAGAGGATCCTCCGCGAGATCGAGGAGAACCTGAAGACCGACGAGCGTTTCGCCCAGAAGGTCTCGGGGCCCGGGAGCATGTACTCAGGGGCGGTGCGCACGGTGAAGCGCGCCACGTTCGGTCTCGTCGTCGGTCTCGTCGCCATGGTTCTCGCGTTGCGCGTGCACTTTCTCTTCGCGTTCGTCGTGTTCGCAGGGATGCTGGCGCTCACCCTCTTGATCGAGAGCCAGTTGCGCATGCTCGGCCGTGTCGGTGCGCGCGACCTCGCGCAGAACCTGCGCACCCCGCGCATCCGCCGCGACGACACAGACAAGTCCTGAGCCGCCCGCCCGTGTCCGCAGACGCTCGCGGCTGGGTCCTGTGTCGCTACCCTGTGCCCATGTCGTCTTCGCCCGCTGGACTGGTCACGCCGCGGGTCATCGGCGCCGTTGCCGCCCGGCCGTGGTTGTGGACGACCGCTGTCAGCCAGGTGTTCCGCTTGGCGCGGAGGGGCTGGTGGCACCGGCCGCCGTTTCTCCCGCTGCCCGGTGCCGCGTACCTGGAGTTCCGCCTGACGACCCAGTACGGCGGGGGCGAGGTCCGCGCCGGACGGCGTGCGTCCGCCACGGATGTGGTGGACTATCTGACATGGTGCAGGAACTGGGACAAATCCGCAGGGCGGTCGCGATGATGTCGCGCCTGGCCCACGCGTCCTGCCTGACGACCGCAAGTACGACCGGCGTGCGGAGATAGCAATGCGGAGCGCGCTCGTACTAAACGCCACGTACGAACCGCTCAGCGTCGTGTCATCCCGTCGTGCGATCTGTCTCGTCCTGTGCGACAAGGCGGACATCGTCGAGGACGACGGCTCCACCGTGCACTCGGAGCGGCTGACAATGGCGGCCCCGCTCGTGATTCGTCTGAGGTACGTGGTGAAGGTGCCCTACAACCGGCACACGGCCATGTCCCGTCGTGCAGTGTTCGCGCGGGACAACCATCGGTGCGGTTACTGCGGGGGCCACGCCGACTCCATCGACCACGTTCTGCCGCGGTCACGTGGCGGCAAGAACGTGTGGGAGAACGTCATCGCGGCGTGTCGGCCCTGCAACCTCAACAAGAGGGACAGGACCCCCGAGGAAGCAGGCATGCGCCTCCACAACCACCCACGGGCGCCGCGCGAGCTGTCGTGGATCGTGTTCGCAGTGCCGCGGGTGCCGGAGGAGTGGAAGCCCTACCTGGCGCAGGCGAGTTGAGCGCCCCGAGCTGTCGTCGTGGCTGAGTGGAAGACGCAGCGTTGGGAGGGCCCGGCGGGGGAGTTTCACGGGTCAGACCCAGAGCCGGTGCGTGCCGTCAGATGGGTGAGGGTCTCCCGCCCCGCGATCGTCCTCGGGTCGACCCAGCCCGCCGCTGACATCGACGTGGCCGCAGCCGGGCGTCTTGGTATCGACGTGGCGAGGAGGCGCAGCGGGGGAGGTGCGGTGTACCTGCACCCGGACGATTCGGTGTGGGTCGACATCACCATCCCCCACGATGACGAACTCTGGGTCGACGACGTCACCCGGAGCATGCTCTGGGTCGGTGCCGCGTTCACCTCCGTTCTCGGGCAGTCGTTCCCGGTCGGAGCCGTCGCCGTGCATGACGGACCGTTCAGTGCGGGGGTGCTGGCGCGTGCCTATTGCTTTGCTGGTCTTGCGCCGGGCGAGGTGACTGCGGGGGGTGCCAAGCTCGTCGGGGTCAGCCAACGACGAGGGCGCGACGGTGCGCGGATGCAGTGCGTGGTGTATCGCCAGCTCGACCCGGCTGCCTTCGCGCCGTGCTTCGCGGACGGGGAGATCTCGTCGGCCGTGCGCGAGGTGCCGGTTGCGGTCGCACCGGTCGCACCGTCAGCGCTTCTCGACGACCTTCTCGCCGTCCTGGCGCGCTGAGTCCCTCCCTCGCGCGGGGCGGGGTCACCCCATCGTCAGCGTTGCCTTCACTGCCGATTGGTGCTCACGCATCGGCCGCACAACCCGCCTTTCGTGAACCCCGCGACCGTGTCAGCCCTGTTCTGGTCGGGGAGGTGGGGGGAAGAGTGGCGCAAAGTGGGGTCAAGTGGTTGACAGTGGGGAGTAGTGGGGCTAATGTCACACCCTGACAGGGCGGTCTTCGCCCGGTCAGGGAGGCGGAGAAGTGTTCGTTGGGGCGCACGAGAGGCAGCTCGACCCGAAGGGTCGCATCGCCCTGCCCGCGCCGTACCGCCCCCGACTCGAGCCCCGCTGTTATCTCGCCTTCGGCCGGGACAAGTGCATCGACGTGATGACCGCCGAGGCCTTCGAGCTCCTCGGCCAGGAGGCTGTCGAGAAAGTGAAGAAGGGCGAGATGAGCCGTGCCGAGCAGCGCGCCCTGGCCTTCAACTCCGTCGAAGTCGTGATCGATGCCCAGGGCAGGATCAACCTCTCCGAGGAGTTCCGCGCCTATGCGGGGCTCATGCTCAATTCCAGGATCGTCGTGGCCGGCTCGTTCGACCGCGTCGAGATCTGGGACCCCGCCCGTTACGAGCGCGTTGCGCTCGAGGGCACCGAACAGATCGCAGGAGCGGACGCGTGATCCATCATGGCGCCAACTCCCGCACAACACACCGAGGACCTTCGGTCTTCGGCAGTCTCCCGGACGACACGGTGGTCAGCTCCAACTCCGCCCGCTGTCATCGCGTCTGCACCGGGGAGAAATCCGGGCAGCATTTGCCGTCCGGGAGGCTGCCGAGGGCCGAGGGATGCCCGATGAGCAACGGGTTCTCCCATGCCCCGGTCATGCTCGAGGAGATCCTCGGGGTGTTTCAGGGGATGGATACCGGCGTCTTCGTCGACGCCACGCTCGGTGGGGCCGGCCATGCGGCCGCCGTGCTGGCCGCGCACCCCGGTGTGACACTTCTCGGCATCGACCAGGACGATGCGGCGCTCGCCGCCGCGGCGTCCCGTCTGGATGCGGCAGGTCTTGGCGGGCGCGCCGCCCTCCGGCGCGCCCGCGTCGAAACCGTGGGTCAAGTGGTGGAAGGAGAGGGCATCGGCGTGGTGGCCGGTGCCCTCTTCGACCTCGGCGTGTCCTCACCCCAGTTCGACGTCGCCGAGCGGGGTTTCTCCTACAGGCACGATGCCGCCCTCGACATGCGGATGGACAGGTCGCGCACCCTCACGGCCGCGACCGTCGTCAACACCTATGACACCGACTCCCTCGCACGGATCATCGGTGAGAACTCCGACGAACGGTTTGCCGGCCGCATTGCCCGCGCCATCGTGGCGAACAGGCCTGTCCGCGGGACCGCCCACCTGTCCGAGATCGTGACCGCGGCGATTCCTGCCGCGACACGCCGCCGCGGCGGGCACCCCGCCACGCGCACGGTCCAGGCCCTGCGCATCGAGGTGAACCAGGAACTCGAGATTCTTCCCGGCGCGCTCAGTGCGGCAATCGCGGTGCTGGCGCCGGGCGCCCGGCTCGCCGTGCTCTCGTACCATTCGGGCGAGGACCGCATCGTCAAGTCCGTGATGCGCGACGCCGAGACGGGCGGGTGCACCTGCCGGCCGGGCCTCCCGTGCGGATGCGGGGCAGTGCCCACCGTGCGCAGGGTGAGGGCAAGCCGTGAGGCGACGCCGGCCGAGACCGCCGCGAACCCGCGGGCCGCATCTGCACGCCTCCGCGTCGTGGAAAAGACCGAGGGTGCGGTCCGCTGATGGCGCTCGCACTACGACTTGCATCGGTCCTGCCCGACAGGGACGGGACACGCCTCACTCTCGTGCCGGCGCGCACCAGGAGGCTGCCCCTGCCCATCGTGATGACGTGCCTCGTCATCATCAGCATGTTCGCGGTGGTGACCCTGACCACGCACATGGCGAGCCAGCAGATGCGGATCGACAGGCTCAACACCGACATCATCCGTGCGAGGAACAACTACGACAAGCTCCGCGCCGAGCGGGCGAGGTTCCAGTCCCCCCAGTACCTCACGGACCGCGCGAAGTCGATGGGCATGGTGCCGGGAACCCAGACGAGAATGGTCGAGGTGCCGGTGGATGCCGCAGTCCTCGTCGCGACGGGGGTCGGCAAGGTCGACTCCGACGTGGCTGACTCGAGGGAGAGCCCGCTGGATGAGTTCGGCCGGATGAAGCGCACCGGCGGGGCCGCCCCGTGACCGCGCCGGCGGGGATCCGGCGCGGCAGTCGTTCACACGGCAATGCGCGCACACGTGACACGTCTGTCCCGGGGCGGACGCAATCGTCCCGCAAGCCGGCGTCGCGGCAGTCGACTGCGTCATCGCGGCAGTCGACTGCGAATGCCGCAGCGCGCCGTCCCGCGTCGCGTCCGTCAGGTCGCGGGTCGTCCTCGCACGCCCGCGGCGGGTCGACGCACGACCGCAGGCCCCCGGCCCGCCCGGTCCGCCCCACCCGCCACGTCCGTCCTGCCGTCAGCCTGAAGAAGGAATCCCAGGAGGTGGACCAGCGAATGCGCGACCGTCTGCGCTGGGTCGTCATTCTCGTGGTGTTCGCGATGGCCTGTCTCGTGGTCCGCGTGGCGATGCTGAAGACCGTCGACCGTTCCGGCTACCTGGAGGCGAGCATCGACCAGCGCACCCGCGTGAACACGCTGCGCGCCAGCAGGGGAGTGATCTTCGACCGCAACGGGCACGAACTCGCGCTCTCCGTGCCGACGAACACGCTGTGGGCGGACCCGAGGGCGATCATCGACCCGCCGGCCACTGCCCGTGCCATCGCGGGAATGCTCGGGATGAGCCCGCAGGATGAGGCTGCACTCGCAGAGCGCCTGTCGCGCAGCGGCCAGAAGTTCTCCTATGTCGCGCGTGAACTGTCGAAGGACGTGGTGAAGTCGGTGCTGGCGCTGAATCTCACGGGCATCTACTCGTACATCGAGCCTGCCCGTGTCGTGGAGAGCGGGGCTGCGCAGGCGCTCATCGGCACGACGGACCCCGACGGCCTCGGCACATCGGGTCTCGAGCTGCAGTACGACACCGTCCTCACCGGTGCCGACGGGACGCAGGTGCGCCAGGTCGACAACCAGGGCCGTTCGATCGCCGGCGAGGGCAGCATCACGAACCAACCCGTGCCCGGTGACGACCTTGTGCTCTCCATCGACAGGACGATCCAGTACCAGATGGACGCGGCGGTCATCGCCCGGGTTGAGCGACTGTCAGCGAAGGGCGGCACGGCGATCGCAATCGATTCCCGCACCGGCGAGATCATCGCGATGTCGAACGTGAAGCGTCGTGCGGACGGCACCGTGGCGGTCGCACAGGGGAACCTCGCGGCAGTCGAGGCCTACGAACCGGGCTCCGTCGCGAAGGTCTTCAGCGTCAGCGCGGCGGTCAACGAGGGCATGGTCGGGCCGTCCACCGTGCTCCGGGTCCCCGGGGTCGTGCGCATCGATGACTTCACGATCCGCGACGCGTGGCCGCACGGACCGATCGACATGTCGGTGCGGGGGATCCTGAGCGAGAGTTCCAACATCGGCACGATGATGGTGGCCGAGAAGATTCCGTTCACGAAGCTCCATGACTACCTGTCGGCGTTCGGCTTCGGCAGACACTCAGGGCTCCAGTACCCGGGCGAGAGCCGCGGTTCCCTGAAGTCGGTCAAGAAGACCTACGGCACAGAGCGCTCCACGGTGTCCTACGGGTACGGATTCTCCTCGACTGCGCTGCAGATGGTGAGCGCCTTCAACGCCGTCGCAAACGGGGGTACGTTCGTGGAGCCCCGCCTCGTCACCGCGACCATCGACCGCGCGGGCAGGAGGCAGGAGATGGAGCCGTCGAAGACACGCAAGGTCATCGAGCCGGCCACTGCCGCCGTCCTGACCGACATCCTGCGGGATGCGGTGTGCACGGGCACTGGCGAGAAGGCCAAGGTGAAGGGCATGGAGATCGCAGGCAAGACGGGAACCGGCTACAAGCTGCAGGCAAACGGCACGTACAGCACCGATGCGGGCGGTCGCCGTTACTTCGCCTCATTCGTCGGGTTCTTCCCGGCACAGGCACCGCGGGTGACGATGCTCGTGTCCATCGACGAGCCGAACTCGTCGTCGATCGACCGCTTCGGTGGCACGGCGGCCGCGCCGGTGTTCGCCCAGCTGGTGCCGACCATCATGAACGAATTCGGCATCGAGCCGACCGGGCCGGACGCCGGCTGTGACGGTCGCGCCGCGACTCTCGGCCACTGACGGGGCGCCCGTGTCCCGCCGTTCCGTCGAACCCGCCACGGCATCAGCGGTGGCCACCCTCGCGGGAGGGTCGGTCGCTGCTGGCGACCGAGGGGCGAGCGTCACGGGCCTGTCTGATGACTCGCGCACGGTGGCCGCGGGCGACATTTTCTTCTGCATCCGCGGTGAGTCGACCGATGGGCACGACGCGGCCGCCGCGGCGGTGTCGGCCGGTGCCTCGGCGCTCGTCGTCGACCATGTCCTGGACGGCGTGCCGAGTGCGGTCGCCCAGATCGTCGTGCCCGACGTGAGAGCCTCCGTGGGTCCCGTCGCCGCGGCACTCACGGGGAACCCCGCCTCGCACCTGCGGATGGTGGCGGTGACGGGAACGAACGGCAAGACCTCGACGGCGCGGTTCATCGCCGACATCCTCAATGCAGCGGGGCAGAGCACGGAGGTGATCGGGACGCTCTCGGGTGTGCGGACCACCCCGGAGCCGGTCGAGATCCACGGGCTGCTGGCAGATGCCGTCACTGCGGGCATCGACACCGTGGTCATGGAGGTGTCGTCGCACGCACTCGTCCTCTGCCGGGTCGACGGCATCGTCTTCGACGTTGCCGTGTTCACGAACCTGTCGCGTGACCACCTGGACTTCCACGGGACCATGCAGGACTACTTCGCCGCGAAGGCATCCCTGTTCACCCCCTTGCGCACGCGTGCCGCGGTGGTGAACACGGGGGATGAGCACGGACGCAGGATCGCGGAGGCGTGCTCGGTCCCACTCGTCACCTACTCCATCGCCGACGCACAGGGACTCGACGTCGGCGCGGACAGCATGACGTTCGTGTGGCGCGGTGCACGCGTGGAGGCCCCGGTCGGCGGACGGTTCATGGCTGAGAACGTCATCGCGGCGGCAAGCGCCGCCGTGGCGTGCGGTATCGACGCAGCCACCGCCGCCGGCGCGTGCTCCGCACTCGAGCCGGTTCCCGGCAGGCACGAGTCCGTGCCCACAGGTGCGGATTACTCCGTGATCGTCGACTACGCCCACACGCCGGAGGCGCTCACAATGTTGCTCGCATCCGTGCGCGCAGTCGCGAAGGGCCGTGTCATCGTCGTGTTCGGGTGCGGAGGGGACCGTGACCGCGGGAAGAGACCGGAGATGGGTGCGGCTGCCGCGGCCGGCGCGGATGTCGTCATCGTCACGTCCGACAACCCCCGCGGAGAGTCTCCCGGCGCGGTCATCGATGACATCACTGCAGGAATCCACGGCACTTCTGCCCAGGTGGAGACGCAGCAGGACAGGGCGGCGGCGATTGCATCCGCCATCGGGCGCACCCGAAGTGGTGACATAGTGGTCATTGCAGGGAAGGGCCACGAGCCCTACCAGGAGGTGGCGGGCGTTCTCGTGCCGTTCTCCGACGTGGAAGTCGCGCGGGTCGCGATCGAGGGAAGGAGCACAGCGCGGTGATTGCGGTCCTGATCGGCGGTGCCGTGTCGATGTTCCTCTCGCTGTTCGGGACGAGGTGGATGATCGGGTTCTTCGCGTCCCTCGGGATGGGCCAGCCCATACTCGGTTCGGAGGACCACGGCCCCGTGCACCACATGAAGAAGCAGGGGACCGCGACCATGGGGGGGATCGCGATCCTTCTGTCCGCGTTCGTCGGGTGGCTCGTCGCCCACCTGCGGGACGGGATCGCGCTCTCGGACCAGGCGATGATCATGTGGGCCGCGGTGCTCGTGCTCGGGTTCATGGGTTTTCTCGACGACTTCCTGAAGGTGCGCAAGGCGCACAACAGGGGAATCCTCTGGAAGAAGAAGGGCTACATCACCTTCGGTCTCGTCGTGGTCCTCATGACGTGGCTGCTTCTCGGCACCGGCGTCAGCGAGACGCTCTCCTTCACGCGCTTCGATCTGCCGGGATGGGATCTCTCTGCGCCGCTGTGGGTCATCTGGACCTCGGTGATGGTGTGGTCCACCACGAACGCCGTCAATGTGACGGACGGTCTCGACGGCCTGGCCGCCGGGTCGGCCCTGTTCGGCTTTCTCGCCTTCACCGTCATCGCATACTGGGCGTTCAGGAATCCGGACGTCTACCGCCTGGTGAACCCGCTCGACCTCGCGGTCTTCTCTGCCGCGATGGCCGGTGCCTGCGGGGGCTTCCTGTGGTGGAACGCCGCACCGGCACGGATCTTCATGGGCGATGTCGGCGCCCTCGGCATCGGGGGAGCGCTCGGGCTCCTCGCGGTCACGACCAACACCCACATGCTGCTGCCCCTCATCTGCGCCCTGAACGTGATGGAGGCAGGGAGCGTGGCGCTGCAGATGGGCGTCTTCAAGGCGTCAGGCCGCACGCGCCGCCTCTTTCGCATGTCGCCGGTCCACCACCACTTCGAGCTCCTCGGTTGGCCGGAGACCACGGTCATCATCCGCTTCTGGATCATCTCGGGTCTCTGTGTGGCCGCGGCTCTCGCGATCTTCATCGCCGACTTCACCTCGATCGCGGACAGCCTCGGGGGTCGTTGATGCCTGTCGCTGCGGTGTTCGGCCTGGCTGTCACGGGCAGGGCGGTGGTAGAGGCGTTCCGCCGCCGCGGTTTCGACGTCGTCGCTGCCGACGACGTCCCCGTGCCCGGGCACGCCGCCTTCGCATCTGCTTACGGCGCCCGTCTCGTCGATGTCGCGACGGACGACGGGCTGGACGGGTTCCTCGACGGGGCCGACGTGCTCGTCCCGGCGCCCGGCGTCCCGCCCCGCAGCCGGGTCATCGCCCGTGCCCTCGCTGCAGGGGTGCCGGTCCGGTCGGAGATCGACATCGCGCACGACTGGGAGCAGGCGCGCCCCGGCGGCGCACGACCCGTTCTCGGCGTCACCGGCACGGACGGCAAGACGACCACGACGATGATCACGGCCGCACTGCTGCGCGGCGCCGGCCTGCGCGCCGAGGAGGTCGGCAACACGGACATCCCCTTCATGGCGGCAGTGGACGACCCAGACATCGATGCGTTCGTGGTGGAGTGCTCGAGTTTCCGCCTGCAGTTCACGGAGACCTTCCGGTGCGACGCGGCGACCTGGCTGAACCTCGCTCCCGACCATCTCGACTGGCATCCGGACCTCGGTCACTACGCCGCGGCGAAGGAGCGCATCTGGGCCCACGTCCGTCCCGGTGATGTCGCCGTGGTGCCGCACGGGAACGAGACGATCTCGGGGGCCGCCGCGCGTTCCGGTGCACGCCCTGTCACCTTCGGGCTCGGCTCGGGTGACTACCGGGTGGAGGCGGGCAGTCTCGTCGGCCCGCGCGGTGCACTGTGCAGCGTCTCGGCCATGTGGCGCACGATGCCCCATGACCTCACGAACTCGCTCGCGGCCGCTGCACTGGTGCTCGAGACCGGGTTGGTCCCCCCGTCGACTGTCGAGGCGTCCCTCGCCGGTTTCGCGCCGGCCCACCACCGGATCGAATTGGTCGGGACTTTCGCAGGCTCGAGATGGTTCGACGACTCGAAGGCGACCAGCCCCCATGCCGCTCTCACGGCCATACGGGCCTTCCCCCGGCTTGTTCTCATCGCGGGGGGCCGCAACAAGGGGCTGGACCTCTCCGAAATGGCGTGCGAACCCTCGCGGATGCATGCCGTCGTCGCCATCGGGGACGATGCGGACCTCATTGAGCAGGCATTCCGCGGCACCTGCGAGGTCCGCCGGGCAGGCTCGATGCGCGACGCAGTGGCCGCCGCCGCGGACCTCGCTGAGCCGGGTGTGGACGTGGTGCTCTCGCCGGGATGCACCAGTTTCGACTGGTACAGGAACTACAACGAACGGGGGAACGACTACCAGGAGTCGGTCCGCCGGCACTTCGGGGAGGAGGCGACACGATGAGCACGACTGACCCGCGCCCGAGGGCGCCGTCCATCGCCGACCGTCGCCGGGACATGCTCCACAGGCTCGGTCTCGACGAGAAGCACAAGATGGCACTCAAGTCGCCGACCACCGCGTTCTACGGGATCCTCGTCATCGTCGCTCTCTTCACCGCGCTCGGCCTGATCATGGTCTTCTCGTCGTCGTCGGTCACCAGTCTCCACTCGGGTGAGTCCGCATGGAGGCTGTTCCGGCGCCAGACGATGTGGGCGCTCGTCGGCCTCGGGTCGATGTGGGGCGTGTACAAGATTCCCTACCAGAACTGGAGGCGCCCGCGGTGGCTGCTGCCGTTCGCAGGCATGGCACTCCTGCTCAATGCGGTCGTGCCGTTCGTGGGTCGTGACATCAACGGTGCACGGGCCTGGCTGCAGTGGGGATGGTTCCGTCTGCAGCCGTCGGAGTTCCTGAAGATCGCATCGATCATGTACTGCGCCCACTTCCTCACCCGCCGCCACAGGTACGTGGCCGTCAAGGAGATGGTGCTCAAGCACATGGTCATCGTCATGGGGCTGACATGCGGGCTGTGCGTCCTCCAGCGCGACTTCGGCACTGCACTCGTCTTCGCGAGCATCATCCTCGTGATGATGCTCATCATCGGGATCCCGATGCCCCAGTTCGCCGCGACGGTGGGCGTGGTCTCGCTCGCCGGGCTCGGGGTGCTCACCCAGGCCGACAACGCCAGCAAGCGACTCCTCGCGTTCTTGGACCTCGACGCGACGAAGAGCCTCGACGGGTACCAGGTCCACCAGGCGCTCCTCAGCATCGCAAACGGCGGTCTCGGTGGCACCGGAATCGGTTCCGGCACGAGCAAGTGGGGCTACGTGCCGCTCGCGTACAGCGACTTCATCTTCGCCGTCATCGCGGAGGAACTGGGCATCGTCGGTTCGGTGCTCGTCATCGCGGGTTTCGCGGCCCTCGTGTACTTCGGGGTCCAGACCGCTCTCGGGGCACGCGACATGCACGGCGCCCTCCTCGCGGGCGGGATCTCGGCGTGGTTCGCGTTCCAGGCCATCATCAACATCGGGGGGATCATCGGGATCATGCCGATGACGGGGCTCACCCTGCCGTTCATGTCGTACGGCGGTTCCTCTCTGATGGCGACGCTCGTGGCGTCCGGGCTTCTCCTCAATGTCGCCCGGCACGTCAAGTAGGCCGTGATGGTCTTTGCGGTCGTCACGGGCGGCGGCACGAGCGGTCATGTGGTGCCGGCACTGGCGGTGATGGAGGCTCTCGTTGATGCGGGCCACCGCCCCGACGAGATCGCGTATGCGGGCAGCCGCAGGGGAATGGAGTCCTCGATGGTCCCCCAGACCGGCGTGCAGTGCGCGTTCCTCCCCGTGTCGGGTCTGCAGCGCTCCCTCTCCCTGCGGTCGGTGCTCGCGAACATCGCGTTCCCGTTCCGCCTGGCTGTCTCGAGGGTCATGGCCCGCAGGCTGGTCCGTGAATGGTCGCCGCGTGTCGTCGTGTCGGTCGGGGGCTACGCGAGCGAGCCGCTGGCGCGTGCGGCTGTTGCGGCAGGGATCCCGCTCGTGTGCGTGAGCTACGACATGGTGCCCGGGCTCGCGACACGCCGGCAGTCGAGGAGGGCCTTCGCGTGTGCCGTCGCGTTCGAGGGCTCGAGCCTGCCGCGCGCCGTCATCACCGGTGCCCCCGTGCGCAGGTCCGTGCGCACAATGGATCCGGTGGCCTGCCGCGCGCAGACCCGTGCGGAACGGGGGATCGACGACGGTTGCATGCTCGTCACCGTCGTCGGGGGTTCCCTCGGGTCAGCGGCGCTCAACGCATGCGTGCCCCCGCTCGCCGCCGCACTGGCCGCGGCGGGCGTCCGCGCCCGCATTGTGAACGTGACCGGGCGCCGGTATTCGCACGGCACGGAGGTGCCCGGTGCTGTCGGGACGGTCACGGTGGAGACGGTCGCATACGAGGACGACATGCCCTCGTTGCTCGCGGCGACCGACGTCCTAGTGAGCCGCGCGGGTGCGAGCACCGTTGCAGAGGCCGCCGCGATCGGTGTCGCGGCCGTGTTCGTGCCCTGGCCCGGCGCCGCCAACGACGAACAGACACGCAACGCCGGTTGGCTGTCGGCGCAGGGCGCCGCGACGACGGTGCGCGAGGGGACCGACCTGCCCCGGTCCCTCTCCGCAGAGGTCGTGCGCCTCTGCCTGGATGCTGACGCACGCCATGAAATGGTCACCAGGGCACGGGCGGCGGGAGTGGCGAACCGCGGGACCGGCCTCGTCGATCTCATCACGGACGCATCCCTCGCCTGAGCGCGGGGTGGAACAATGGGTGGTTCATGACCACGCCAGACCCCCGCAGCTCCGCAGTGGACCTCTCGGTCCCGCGGCGATTCCACATCGTCGGGACAGGCGGGCCCGGGATGAGCGCGGTTGCGGTGCTCCTCGCCCGGATGGGTCACACGGTCTCTGGTTCGGACCTCCATGAGTCCGCTGGAACCGCAACAGCCCGCCGGTACGGGGTGGACGTGCACATCGGGCACGCAGAATCGAATGTGGACGGCGTCGACTGGGTCGTCCATTCGACAGCAGTGCCCCAGACCAACATCGAACTGGTCGCGGCGCGGGCTGCAGGCACGCCTGTCGTGCACAGGGCCGCCGCACTGGCTGCGATCACCGCACGGCACAGGTCGGTGGGGGTGGCGGGCACCCACGGCAAGACCACGACGTCATCCCTGCTGACCGCGATGCTGCGCGGCGCGGGCCGTGACCCGTCGTTCGTGATCGGGGCCGAGGTGCTCGGGCTCGGCACCGGGGCTGACCTGGGCTCTGACGGCACCCTCGTGGTCGAGGCAGACGAGAGCGACGGCACGGCCCGGTCACTCGTCCTCGAGTCGATGCTCCTCACCAACGTCGACATCGACCATCTCGACCGTTTCGGCACCGTCGAGCGCATCGAGGACGAGTTCGTGGAGATCGCGTCGCGCCTCGGGGGCACCCTCGTGGTGTGCGGTGACGACCCTCGGGCGGCCTCCGTCGCGCAGCGGTGCGGCCCCGTGCGCACAATCACGTACGGCTTCGGGGCCGGCAACGACGTCACACTCTCCGAGCCGGTGACGGGCACTGGGGGCATCGCGTTCGCTGTCGCGTCACCGGACGGAAAGGCCGATGTCGACCTGCCGTTGCTCGGTCGCCACAATGCGCTCAACTGCGCGGGAGCGATGGCGATGGCCTCGGTCCTCGGTGTCCCGCTCGGTGCGTCTGCGGCCGCCGTCGCGACCTTCGCGGGCGTCGACCGCAGGTTCGCGGCACGGGGCACCGCCCGTGGTGCGCTGCTCATCGATGACTACGCACACCTCCCCGCCGAGATCGACGCGACGCTCCGCGCGGCGCGCACGCACCCCGGCCTCCGTGGTCGGCTCGTCGCGGTGTTCCAGCCGAACAGGTACCACCGCATCGCAACGATGGCCGGTGACTACGCGGGTTGCTTCGCCGCCGCGGATGAGGTCTTCATCACGGATGTGTACGCATCCGGCACCGAGCGCATCGAGGGAGTCAGCGGGCTCCTCGTGGTCGATGCGGTGCGCACCAGCCACGGCAGTGTCGTGTGGGCGCAGTCGCGCGGGGAACTCGTCGAGCAGGTGATCCGCGTCCTCGGACCCGGGGACATCTGCGTGAGCATGGGGTGCGGCGACATTTCGGGGTTCCCCGACGAACTGCAGGATTCCGCATGAGCCCGTCCAGCCGCCGGACGGACACGGAGGGAATCGCTGCCGCGCTCCGCGCAGCGGGTCTCTCCGTCGGGGTTGATGCACCATTCGGTGCGCTCACCACCTACGGGGTCGGGGGGAGCGCGGCACTGGTGGTCGAGACCGCCGGCCAGGACGATGCCGTGGCGGTCGGGCGGGTCATCTCGGCGCACCCCGGCACGGAGGTGTGCGTCATCGGCAACGGCAGCAACACCCTCGTGGCCGACAGCGGCTTTGACGGTGTCGTGGTGCGCACGAGACCGCCCAAAGACCCTGCGGCGTTCGCAGTCGAGATTGTCGACGGCACGGTGTCCGTGGGGGCATGGATGCCGCTTCCCGTCCTCGCGCGCCGGTCGGTCGCCGCAGGTGCCCACGGCCTCGAGTGGGCTGTGGGCGTGCCGGGCACTGTCGGAGGGGCAGTGAGGATGAACGCGGGCGGACATGGCGCCGAGATGGTCGACTCGCTCGTCACGGTGCGCTTGGTCAGTCTGGCGACGGGTGCGTGCGCAGAGGCATCCGCATTGGATCTTGCCCTGCACTTCCGTGGCTCGGCACTCGGCCCCTCCCATCTGGTGACCGAGGCGACGTTCGCGGTGTCACCGCCGGGGGACCATGATGGCGAGGCTGACCTCGCAGCGATCGTGGCATGGCGCCGCGAGCACCAACCCGGCGGCCGCAACGCGGGGTCGGTGTTCGTGAACCCGTCACCCGGACAGGGCAGCGCCGGCGCGCTCATCGACGCGGCCGGCCTGCGGGGGCTCACTGTCGGAGACGCGACGGTCTCGCAGAAGCACGCGAACTTCATCCAGACCGGGCCCGTCGCCACCGCCGCAGATGTGGTCGGCCTGATGGAGTCTGTGCAGGACACGGTGCGCGAGCGCACCGGCATCGTGCTGCGCAGCGAGGTGCGGATGGTCGGGTTCGGCGCCGCCGTCACGGCGCGCTTCGCAGGAGAGTCGCACACTGATCCCGCCGTGGAGGCTGCGCGGCGGGGTCTTGCTCGCATGCTCGGGGAACCGTCATGAGCCGCGACGACACACGGGGCGGCGCACCCGGCATGCCGGGGCCGGAGGACGTCGTGGAGGTGTCCACTGAGGTGCTGGACGAACTCGGGCGGTTGTTCGGTGCCGCAACGGACGGGACCGCGGACGCCGGCGCGCCGGCCGGTGCGGGGGCCGTCGATGACGACCCGGCCAAGTCCGCCCGGGAGTCCGGGACAGCAGATCCAGGCACGACCGCGCCGACGGATGCTGTCATCGTCATTGATGACGTGGACCCCGGGAGTGACACTGATGACCCCGCCCACGGTGGCGGTGTCGCACCGGTGGACGACCCACCGGTCGCCACGGTGATTCCGCTCGCTGGGTCTGTGCCGGCGTCACTCGGGGACCCGCTCGTCATCATCGAGGACGAGCCCGATGTCGTCGACCCCCGCACGGATGTCGACCCACGGTTCGAGGAGCGAAGACGGGTCTGGGCCCGCCGAGACAGGCTCCGCCGTGTCCGTTGGGTGAAGATCGCGGGGCTTCTCGTGGGCCTCGTCGTCGTCGTGAGCGTCATCCTTGCCTCTCCGCTCTTTGCCATCCGGACCTTCACGGTGGAGGGCACCGTCTACACGTCCGACGAGTCCGTCGACGAGGTGCGCAGGATCCTGAAGGGAACATCCGTCTTCACGGCCGACACGGCGCGCGCCAGGGCCGTGCTGCTGCGGGACCCGTGGGTCGACGGTGTGCGCATCACGACGCACTTCCCCTCGAAGGTCGTCGTCGAGGTGAGCGAGCGCAAGCCCGTCGTCTGGTACGTGGGGACGGACAACAAGGCACGCATCGTGGACGCCCGCGGGTCGGTCATCGACGTCCTCACCGGGTTCCCCACGAAGTACCTGCAGGTGAAGGGAACCGGGGCAGCCGTCGACGCCGGGAGCACAGCCGACGATGCGTACCGGGCGGCGGCACAACTCGTGCTCGCCCTGCCCGACGAGATCAGACCGAGGGTCACGGCTCTTGACCTCAGTCCGGCAGGGGAGCTGTCGATGGTGCTCAAGGGTGACACCCTCGTGCGGTTCGGGACCCCGGTCGACCTGCAGAACAAGCTCGTCGCCGTCGTGGTCCTGCTGCGCCGCCAGGACCCGAAGACCATCGCGGTGATCGATGTGTCGGCGGGTGATCCCACGGTTCTCGGCCGTTGATGCCGCCGAATCGGGCCTTCCAGGGGCGGAATTACCCCAAGAAGCACCCGTGATGTGGAAACATTGACCAACTCAGTCGCACGACTCCGAGCGGAGGTATGGCCCATGGCCGGAGCACCACAAAATTATCTTGCCGTCATCAAGGTCATCGGAGTCGGTGGCGGCGGTGTCAACGGCATCAACCGGATGATCGACGCCGGCCTTCGTGGTGTGGAATTCGTCGCAGTGAACACCGATGCCCAGGCACTCCTCATGAGCGATGCCGACGTGAAACTCGACAGCGGCCGCGAGCTCACCAGGGGTCTCGGCGCCGGGTCGGACCCCGAGGTCGGCCGTGCCGCCGCGGAGGCCCACCGTGACGAGATCGAAGAGCTCGTGCAGGGCGCCGACATGGTGTTCATCACTGCCGGCGAGGGTGGCGGCACGGGCACCGGCGCCGCGCCAGTCATTGCCGAGATCGCCAGGTCGGTGGGTGCGCTGACCATCGGTGTCGTGACCCGCCCGTTCCAGTTCGAGGGCCGTCGCCGCGCGGTGCAGGCCGACAACGGCATCCAGCGGCTCCGCGAGAAGGTGGACACGCTCATCGTCATCCCGAACGACAGGCTGCTCACGGTGACGAACGAGAAGACATCCCTGGTGAACGCGTTCAAGATTGCCGATGAGGTCTTGCTGGCCGGTGTCGCCGGTATCACGAACCTCATCACCACCCCTGGTCTCATCAACACCGACTTCGCGGACGTGAAGATGATCCTGTCCAACGCAGGTTCCGCCCTCATGGGCACCGGACAGGCCTCCGGCGACAACCGGGCCGTCACCGCGGCCAAGGCTGCGATCTCGAGCCCCATGCTCGAGGCCGCGATCGACGGTGCCCGTGGCGTGCTGCTCAACATCACCGGGCCCTCCAGCATGGGTCTGTACGAGGTCAACGCAGCCGCGGAGATCGTCCACGGCGTCGCCCACCAGGACGCGAACATCATCTTCGGCACCGTCATCAACGACGAACTGGGAGACGAAATCCAGGTCACGGTCATCGCAGCCGGGTTCGACCGTTGGGACGGGGGTCCCACGAACAATTCGTTCGCCGGCACGCGCCCGGCGCGCCCCGCGGACCCGCGCCCCGCGGCTGCATCGTCTGTGCTCGACCGCGACCCGTTCGATGACGACGATGATGATGACTTCGACGTCCCCTCGTTCCTGAAGTAGGGGCCGTGTCCGGCGCCGCCGGGGTCCCGGGGCAGGTCGCCGAGAACGTGGCCGTGGTCCGCGCCCGCATCCGTGCCGCGGGCGGCGACGGGGTGAGCCTCGTGGCGGTCACAAAGACCCATGGTCACGACGCGATAGAGCAGGCGTTCGCTGCCGGTTGTGACGCTGTCGGGGAGAACTACGTGCAGGAAATCGCCGCGAAACTCTCCGGGCACGCATCTGCGGGCCCGGTCCACATGATCGGGGCGGTCCAGACGAACAAGGTGCGCAAGATCGCCCCGCTCGTGTCCCTCTGGCAGACGGTGGACCGGCCGTCTGTCGTCGCCGAGATCGCCCGCCGCGGCGCGAACGGAGGTTGCACCGACCTGCTGCTGCAGGTGAACACGACCGCCGAGGGGACGAAGTCGGGATGCCGCGAGGACGAGATCGACGCACTGCGGACACAGGCCGAGGCCTGCGGGCTGAGGGTGCTCGGCCTCATGACGATCGGGCCCACCGACGGGGACCCCACGCTCACCGAGGCCTCGTTCAGGCGCCTGAGGGCCCTCTGTGATGCCCAGGGGCTCGGCATCTGCTCCATGGGGATGTCCGGGGACTTCGAGATGGCGGTCTCGTGCGGCTCCACGATGGTGCGCGTCGGCACCGCGATCTTCGGGGAGCGTCCCCCGGGGCATTGACTCTGGTGTCCCACATCGTGACGCGGTGCTGGATTAGCCTTCCAGCCATGTCGTTCTTCCGCCGAGCCATGGACTATCTGGGACTGAGCGGCGACGAGGCGTACGACGACTACGACATGTCGATGGAGTACGAGCGCCCGCGCCCCTCGCGCGGCGTGCCGCCCGTCGAGCAGGAGTACTCCGCCGAGGTGCAGCGTCCGGCCCCGCGTCCGCGCATCGACGACACCGGAGCGACCCGCCGCCCCGACGACTCGGGTCTGCAGGTGCGTCCGATCGGTGCGCCCCGCTCGACTCCCACCGTGCGCCCCGTCGCCGCTGGCGCAGAGACGGTGAGTGTGCGCCCGCGCAACTTCAACGGCGTGAAGGAGATCGCCGACTCCTTCCGCGAGGGCTACCCGGTCATCATCAACCTGGAGGACTGTGAGCCCGGCATGTCACGGCGGATCATCGACTTCGCGAGCGGTCTCTGCTACGGCCTCGGCGGCACCGTGGAGAAGGTCGGCACCGGCGTGTTCCTGCTGAAGCAGCACGGCGTGGACAACGACCGTCACTGAGGGCCGCATGGACATTCTCTGCCAGATCGCGTACCTCTACTCGGTCGTCATCATCCTGCGTGCGATCTCGTCGTTCTTCCCGATCTCGCCCGGCAGCCCGTTCGCGCCAGTGGTGAGCTTCCTCTACAGGGCCACGGAGCCCGTGTTCGCACCCATCCGGCGCGTGATGCCCGCCACCGGGCCGTTCGACTTCACACCCCTCGTGGTGTTGCTGGCGCTGCAGATACTCGTGCCGCTCCTGCTCGGGTGCTGAGCCAGCGCCAACCCCTAGCCTTGACGCGTGCCCTACCCCCAGGTTGACCCGCAACCGAGCTTCCCGGCGATGGAAGCGCAGGTCCTTGCCCGGTGGGCGGCCGACGGCACGTTCGAGAGGTCGGTGGCGGCGCGCGGCGCGGGCGAGGGCGGGGCCAATGAGTTCGTCTTCTACGACGGCCCGCCCTTCGCTAACGGCCTGCCGCACTACGGGCACATCCTGACCGGCTTCGTGAAGGACGCCGTGCCCCGCTACCAGACGATGAAGGGCCGCCGGGTCGAGCGCCGTTTCGGCTGGGACTGCCACGGCCTGCCGGCCGAGGTGGAGGCAGAGAAGGAGCTCGGCGTCTCCGGGCACCCCGGCATCACCGCGTTCGGCATCGACAAATTCAACGACGCGTGCCGCACGAGCGTGCTGCGCTACACGGACGAGTGGCGCCGGTACGTGACCAGGCAGGCACGCTGGGTCGACTTCGACAACGACTACAAGACGCTCGACGCGCCGTACATGGAGAGCGTGATGTGGGCGTTCAAGACGCTCCACGACAAGGGCCTGGTGTACGAGGGTTTCCGGGTGCTGGCGTACTGCTGGCGCTGCGAGACGCCGCTCTCGAACACCGAGACGCGCATGGACGACGTCTACCGCGACCGCCAGGACCCCGCACTCACGGTGTGGTTCGAGCTCGAGTCGGGCGAGCGGATCCTCGCGTGGACGACGACACCGTGGACGCTCCCGTCGAACCTCGCGCTCGCCGTCGGGCCCGATGTCGACTATGCCGTGGTGCGCCACACGGACGGCCACACCTACGTGCTCGCCGAGGCGCAGCTGGGTTCCTACGAGAAGGAGCTTGACGGTGCGGAGAGGGTCGGGACCCTGAAGGGTTCCGAGCTGGCCGGACGTTCGTACCGGCCGATGTTCCACTTCTTCGCCGGCACGGAGAACGCCTTCCGCATCCTCGCGGCGGACTTCGTGACCACCGAGGACGGCACCGGGGTGGTGCACATGGCCCCCGGGTTCGGCGAGGACGACCAGATCGCGTGCAACGCGGCAGGCATACCGACCGTCTGCCCCATGGACGAGCACGGCAGGTACACCCCCGAGGTCGAGCCGTGGGCAGGACGCCACGTGTTCGAGGCGAACCCCGAGATCATCCGCTCGCTGAAGGAGAGGGGCATCGTGGTGCGCCACGACTCCTACAACCACAGCTACCCGCACTGCTGGCGCTGTGCCGAGCCGCTCGTCTACCGCGCGGTCTCGTCCTGGTTCGTCAGGGTGACCGCATTCCGTGACCGGATGGTGGAGCTGAACGAGCAGATCACGTGGGCGCCGGAGCACATCAAGGAGGGCAGCTTCGGGAAGTGGATCTCGAATGCCCGCGACTGGGCGATCAGCCGCAACCGGTTCTGGGGCTCCCCGATCCCGGTGTGGAAGAGCGACGACCCGGCCCACCCGCGCATCGACGTGTACGGCAGCTACGAGGAGATCGCCCGTGATTTCGGTGTCGATGTCGTCGACCTGCACAGGCCGTTCGTGGATGACCTCGTGCGCCCGAACCCCGACGACCCCACGGGGAAGTCGATGATGCGCCGCGTGCCCGAGGTGCTCGACTGCTGGTTCGAGAGCGGCTCGATGCCGTTCGCGCAGGTGCACTACCCGTTCGAGAACCGCGAGTGGTTCGAGAACCACTACCCGGGCGATTTCATCGTCGAGTACATCAACCAGACCCGCGGCTGGTTCTACACGATGCACGTCCTCGCCACGGCCCTCTTCGACCGGCCCGCCTTCTCGTCGTGCGTCAGCCACGGCATCGTCCTCGGCGACGACGGCGCGAAGATGTCGAAGAGCCTCCGCAACTATCCCGACCCGATGAAGATGTTCGACATCCACGGTGCCGATGCGATGCGCTGGTACCTGATGTCCTCGCCGATCCTGCGCGGCGGCGACTTCTCCGTGACAGAGACGGGCATCCGTGACACCGTGCGCCAGGTGCTGCTGCCCGTGTGGAACTCCTGGTACTTCCTCTCCCTCTATGCGAATGCCGCCGGCACGACGGGACGCGTGCGCACGGACCAGGCGAACGTGCTCGACCGCTACGTGCTCGCCAAGTTGCGGGCCGTGGTGGAGTCGGCAGGCGCCAGCTACGACACCTACGACCTCTTCGGGGCCTGCCAGTCCCTGCGCTCCTTCCTCGACGTGCTCACGAACTGGTACATCCGGCGCAGCCGTGACCGGTTCTGGGCGGGCGATCAGGACGCCGTCGACACCCTGCACACGGTTCTCGACGTCCTTTCCAAGGTGGCCGCGCCGTTGCTCCCGCTGCTTGCCGATGAGGTCCACCGTGGCCTCCACGGAGACGCCGCCGACAGCGTGCATCTCGCGGACTGGCCCGACATGTCCTCGTTTCCGGTGGACGCGGCGCTTGTGACGGCAATGGACCTGGTGCGGGATGCATGTTCGTCGGCACTCTCCGTCCGCAAGGCCCATGCGCGCCGCGTGCGCCTGCCGTTGCTGACGCTCACGGTCGCCTCGCCCGGTGCCGGAGGACTGGAACCGTTCCTGGACATCCTGCGTGACGAGGTGAACGTTCGTGAGGTCGTTCTCACGGGCGACGTCGCCTCGGTCGCCTCCCATGAACTGCAGGTGGTCCCGGCGGTGCTCGGTCCCCGTCTCGGTGGCCGGACCCAGCAGGTCATCAAGGCAGTCAAGGCCGGCGAGTGGCGCCGCGACGGTGACACGATCCAGGTTGCGGGCGAGGTGCTCCAGCCCGGTGAATACACCCTGCGCATGGTCACAGCGCCGGACACCGCGAGCGCCACACTTCCCGGGGGTGCTGGTGTCGTCGTTCTCGACGTCAACGTGACTCCCGAACTCGAGGCCGAGGGCGTGGCCCGTGACCTCATCCGCGCCGTCCAGCAGGCCCGTCGGGATGCCGGGCTCCATGTCTCGGACAGGATCAGGCTGACCCTCGGTGCAGACATGGGTGTGCGTGCCCAGGTTGAACCCCATCAGTCCCTTGTTGCCGCAGAGACGCTTGCTCTCGATGTCATCTGGGATGACGCAGCCCCTCGCGACACCGAACTGGAGGGAGCCTCGGTGCACGTGTCCGTCACGAGGATGACGCCCGCCGAGCCACCCCGCCAATAATCTGACCGAATCGTTCCGCAAGAAAGTACGTCCATGACAGCAAAAAAGAAGACACCGGCCAAGAAGGCCCCCGCAAAGAAGAAGCCTGCAGCCAAAAGAAAGCCTGCGGCGAAGAAGCCCGCGCTGAAGAAGCCTGCTGCGAAGAAGAAGCCTGCTGCGAAGAAGAAGCCCGCGCCGAAGAAGCCTGCGCCGAAGAAGAAGCCTGCTGCGAAAAAGGCCCCCGCAAAGAAGAAGCCTGCCGCGAAGAAGAAGCCAGTCGGCAAGCAACTGTCGCCAGCCCAGAAAGCAGCCGCCAAGAAGGCCGCCCAGCGCGCCGCTGCCGCCGCCAAGAAGGAAAATGAGCGTGCTCGTCTCAGCGCGAAGAAGGCAGCAGACCTGAAAAAGAAAGAAGAGGCGGCAAAAAAGGCGGCGAAGAAGAAGGCCGAGGCAGAGCGCAAGGCCGTCCAACGAGCGCGACAGCAGGAAAAGGCCGATCGGGAACGGGAGAAAAAGAGGGTCGCCAAGGAGAACCAGAAGCAGCGCGAGCGGCTGGCCAAGGAAAAGGCCGCCCTGAAGAAGGCCCAGGATGCCGAGCGGGCCCGCGCCAAGGCCGAGAAGGACGCCGCCGCCGCGAAGGCCAAGGCCGAGAAGGACGCCGCCGCCGCGAAGGCCAAGGCCGAGAAGCAGGCGGCCGCAGAGGCTGCTGCGAGGGCGAAGGCAAAACTCCCGCCACCGAAGCCGCCGATCGTGAAGGGCCCCTCACGGGATGGCGTCACCTCCACCCGGGAGTTCAACCTGGAGTTTCTCTTCGCCCAGCGCGAGCTGCTCCTCGCCAAGCGCGCCCAGTTGAGCGGCCAGGCCACGCGTCTCGAGAACGAGGCCAATGCGCTGATTGAGGATGCCGAGATGGGTGACGTTCAGTTCGACGAGGAGGGCGGAGAGGGTGACACTCTCGTCGTGGAGCGCGAACAGGACCTCGTCCTGTCGGCGTCGGCCCGCTATTCGATCGAGGAGATTGACGTCGCGCTCGAGCGGATGAAGACAGGCGAGTATGGCTACTCGGTCATCTCGGGCCTGCCCATCCCGAAGGAGCGCCTGAGGGCGATGCCTGAGGCCACCCAGCTCGTCACGGAACTCGCAGGCGGGTTCGGCCGCCGGTAGGCGGGCAGCACATGGTGGGGGCGAGGCGGTGTCTGCTGCCGGCAGGCGTCGCCGTCGTGGCGCTTGACCAGGCCACGAAGACCTGGGCCGTCAACGCCCTTGACGACGGCAGGACCATCCACGTCATCTGGACACTGCAGTTCGAACTCGGTTTCAACAGTGGCATGGCATTCTCCCGGGCCACGGGGCTCGGGCCGCTCATCGGCATCGTCGCGACACTTGCGATCGTGTTCATCATCGCCTCGTTGCGCAAGGCGGACAGCCTGGTGTCGGCGCTCGGGTTGGTGCTCGTGGCGGCTGGTGCAGCGGGCAATGTGGTCGACCGTTTGTTCCGCGGTGATGCCTGGTTGCGTGGTTCTGTCGTCGATTTCATCGACCTCCAGTGGTGGCCCGTCTTCAACGTCGCGGACTCGGCAATCACTGTCGGTGGCGTCCTCGTGATCCTCGGCGCCCTGCGCGACCGTGACGACGACGTGCCGACCGGGGCTGTGCAGCACACCGGTGGTGACGCCGCATGATCGTCGAGGAGTTGATCCCTGCAGCCCTCGACGGCGAGCGTCTCGACCGGATTGTCGCACTGATTGCCGACATCTCCCGTTCCGAGGCGAGACAGTTGATCGAGGCCGGCGGAGCGAGCGTGGACGGTGCACCCTCGCCGAGCGGCAAGGTTCGGCTCACGGAGGGCCAGACAGTCAGTGTCGATCTCTCCCGCATCCCCGAGGAGCAGTTCCCGCGCGCGGACGGATCGATCGAAGTCCCCGTGGTGCACGAGGACGCGGACGTGATCGTCGTCAACAAGCAGGTCGGTCTCGTCGTGCACCCGGCGGCAGGGCACGGCACGGGCACGCTCGTCAACGGGCTCCTCGCCCGATACCCCGAGATCTCGACCGTCGGCCAGCCACTTCGTCCCGGCATCGTCCATCGCCTCGACGCCGGCACGAGCGGTCTGATGGTCGTCGCCCGCACGCAGGTCGCATACGATTCGCTCGTTGCTGCGATGTCGGACCACTCCGTCAGCCGCGAGTACCTGGCTCTCACGTGGGGCCACTTCGACTCGATCTCCGGAGTCATTGATGCAAACATCGGGCGTGACCCCCGTGACCCGATGAAGATGACCGTGGTTCGGGACGGGAAGTGGGCGCGAACCCACTTCGAGGTGGTCGATGTGTTCGTCGGCCCCGCTGACCTTTCGCTCGTGCGGTGCAGGCTGGAGACCGGGCGGACCCACCAGATCAGGGTCCATCTCGCTGCCGTCGGCCATGCCGTGGTGGGTGACGCGACATACGGCGGGGCGCGGTCCTCCCTCCGCGCGTCGCGCCCCCTCCTGCATGCAGCCCGACTTGGTTTCGTGCACCCGGTCAGTGGGGCAGAGATGGAGTTCGAGGCACCGGTACCCGCGGACATGGCGACGATCGTGTCGTCATGCGAGCGCACGGCGGGGGACTGAGGGTCAGTGTCCGTGGTGGTGGAAGGTCGCGCTCGGCCACTCGCCCGCGCCGGTCGCAGCTCTCGCGATCGCCTCGAGGGTGTAGGTGTCGAGGTGTTCGCGCATGTGCTGGCCGGCGATGTCCCAGATGGCGAGGAGGACACACTGTCCCTCGTGGTCACACGCTCCGTCCTGGTGGGGCTGGCCGAAGTCACCCACGGTGATGGGTCCGTCCACGGCCGAGATGATGTCCGACAACTTGATGTCCGCCGGATTTTTCGCGAGCACATAACCGCCGCCCACGCCGCGCTTCGATCGCACCAGGCCGGCTCCCTTCAGCGCAAGGAGGATCTGCTCCAGGTACGGCTGGGGCAGGCCGGTCCGCTCTGCGATGTCGCGCACGGAAGTGGGTGCGCCGGATCCCGCATGAAGCGAGAGCGACAGAAGTGCCCGACACGCATAATCACCCCTGGTGGACACTCGCACGGACTCATCGTAGGTGCTGGACTGTGACCATGAGTCAACCAACTCCCGTGCTGCCCCGGTACGGGGCAGGCTCACTGGCCGACATCATCCCCGTGCTGTGCAGCCCGGAGGGTGCCGTGGAACGTCCCGATTGGATGCCTCCTGTGCTCGCCTCCGCCGAGCGGGTCGTGCTCCTCGTCATCGACGGGCTCGGCTGGAACCAGCTCCGGGAGCGCATTGACACGGCCCCCACGCTCGCAGCAATGGCGGGAGGCCCCATCACCTCTGTCGCCCCGTCCACCACCGCCACCGCTCTCACATCAATCACCACGGGCCTCACTCCCGGTGAGCACGGTCTGATCGGCTACCGGATGGACATGGGCGGCACGGTGATGAACACGCTGCGTTGGGCCGATGAGACCGGTGACCTGCGCAGGCGGTTCCCGCCCGGCCAGGTCCAGGCGTGCCCGCCGTTTCTCGGGCTCTCCGTGCCCGTGCTCAGCAAGGCCGAACTGGAGGGGACGGGTTTCACCGAGGCGCACCTGGCCGGTGTGAAGCCGATGGGTTGGCGCGCATCGAGCAGTATCGCGGTCACGGTGAGACGTGCGCTCGATGCGGGGGAGCCGTTCGTCTATGCGTACTACGACGGTGTCGACAAGATCGCCCACGAACGCGGCTTCGGCGAGTACTACGACGCAGAGCTGGCATCTGCCGACCGTCTCGTGCTGTCGGTGGCCGAGAGGCTCCCCCCGGGCACCGCACTCGTGGTCACTGCCGACCACGGCCAGGTTCACGTGGGCCAGAACACCATCGTTCTTGCCCCTGAGGTCATGGCGCGGGTGCACCACCAGTCGGGCGAGGGCCGGTTCCGTTGGCTCCACGCCCAGCGTGGCAGGGAGGATGACCTTCTCGCCGAGTGCGCGAGGTATGCAGACATCGCCTGGGTGGTGAACCGCGAGCAGGTGATCGAGGAGAACTGGTTCGGGCCAAGGGTCTCGACCGAGTCCCGCCGCAGGATGGGCGACGTGGCGCTCGTGCCGCACGCCCCGGTGAGCTTCGAGGACCCTGCTGACGGCGGGGCATTCGAGTTGGTCTGCCGTCACGGCTCGTTGACGGCTGACGAAATGCTCGTGCCGTTCGTCGCGTTGATCGCCTGACCGGGCATTCCGGTCCCTGTGGCACAGCCCCGGCAGGCGGGCAGTGGCTGGCAACGGCGAAGTGGCACGGGTCCATACCGATGGCAGACTCTGTGGCGTGGCAGACAGCGACCCATCCCAGACACCGCCCGTGAGCGCCGAAATCATCGACGGCCGGCCGTTCCCGTCCGCCCCGGCGGAACAGGACAGCCCCACGGAGAGCGTCACGGAGCCGGCGAAGGTGATGCGCATCGGTTCGATGGTTCGCCAGCTGCTCGAGGAGGTGCGCTCGACGCAGATGGATGAAGCGAGCCGCGAGCGTCTTGCCGAGATCTACGAGCGCTCGATCGTCGAGATTTCGGAGGCCCTCTCCCCGGACCTCGCGGATGAACTCCACTCGCTCGCCCTCCCGTTCAAGGATGGAGAGGTCCCCTCGGACAGCGAGTTGAGGGTGGCAAAGGCCCAGTTGGTCGGTTGGCTCGAGGGACTGTTCCACGGAATCCAGGCGACCCTCTTCGCCCAACAACTGGCCGCCCGTCAGCAGATCGAGCAGATGCGCCAGATACCGAGCCAGCCGGGCCAGGGTCAGGGCCCCACGGGCGGCACCTACCTCTAGCCCCGGGGACGAGAGACCGTCCCCTGCATCCACCGTCGGGTGGCTCACCCGACTGCTAATTTCGAGAATCCCATCGGTGTGAGTTGCCCGTCAACCACCGCGGGGACAGCAGGTTCGGTGGGTGTCCACCCGGGAGAAGGAGGGGTGCACAGTGGGTTCGTCGTTCACTCACCTCCACGTGCACACCGAGTATTCCATGCTCGACGGGGCGGCGCGCCTGGACGAACTGGTGGCGAAGGCGGTCTCGGACGGCCAGCCCGCGCTCGGGATCACCGACCACGGGAACATGTACGGGATCATCGACTTCTACAAGGAGTGCCGCAAGCAGGGGATCAAGCCGATCCTCGGCACGGAGGCCTACATGGCCCACGACCACCGCACCGAACGCATTGCGCGCCGCGGACGCCTCGACGACAACGGTGGTTCCGACGAGGGCGGCCGAAAGCAGTACTACCACCTCACCCTGCTGGCGGCGGACAACACCGGCTACAAGAATCTCATCAAGCTCTCCAGCCTCGCGTTCCTGGAGGGGTACCACTACAAGCCGCGGATGGACTGGGAGCTCCTCGAGCGCCACGCCTCGGGGCTCATCGCCACCACGGGCTGTCTCGGTGGTCACGTCCTGCAGTCCCTGCTGAACGGTGACGAGAAAGGGGCCGTGCAGAAGGCCGCGCGCCTGCAGGAGATCTTCGGCAAGGAGAACCTCTTCGTCGAGCTACAGGACCACGGCCTGGCCAACCAGCGCTCCACCAACCCGAAACTGGTCGAGATCGCGCGCAGGATCGGCGCGCCCTTGCTCGCCACCAATGACTCCCATTACGTCAACCAGGCCGACCACGAGGCGCACGACGCGCTGCTGTGCGTGCAGACCGGGGCGTTCATGCGTGACTCGGACCGGTTCAAGTTCGAGGGCACGGAGCACTACCTGAAGACGGCGCAGGAGATGCGCCACATCTGGCGCGAGATCCCCGAGGCGTGCGACAACACGCTCCTCATCGCCGAACGGGCGAATGTCGATATCGAGCTCGGTACATACCGGCTGCCGGTGTTCCCCCTGCCCGAGGGCTTCTCCTCGGACACCGCCTATCTCGAGCACCTCACGTGGGAGGGGGCGAGGAAGCGGTGGGGTGACAACCTCCCGCCCGAGGTGGCGGAACGTGTCGCGTTCGAGCTCGGCGTCATCAGCCAGATGGGTTTCTCGTCGTACTTCCTCATCGTCTGGGACCTCATCAAGTACGCAAAGGACTCCGGTATCCGCGTCGGCCCGGGCCGCGGCTCGGCGGCGGGAAGCGCCGTCGCGTACTGCCTGCGCATCACCGAACTCGACCCCCTGCGCTACGACCTGCTGTTCGAGCGGTTCCTCAACCCCTCGCGCATCAGCATGCCCGACATCGACCTGGACTTCGACTCGCGCTACCGCGACGAGATGATCCGCTACGCCGCGGAGAAGTACGGCCGTGACCGCGTGGCCCAGATCATCACTTTCGCCACCATCAAGTCCCGAAACGCCGTCCGTGACGCCGCACGCGTTCTCGGCTTCGAGTACGGCGTGGGAGACCGGATCGCCAAGCTGATGCCGCCGCTCAGCCAGGGCCGCGACACCCCGCTCCAGTACTGCTTCGAGAAGCACCCTGAGCACATGGATGGCTACAACGCAGCCCAGGAACTTCGCGTCATGGTCGAGACCGATGAGGTGGCGGCGAAAGTGGTCGAGGTCGCCCGCGGGCTGGAGGGCCTGAAGCGCAGTGACGGGATCCATGCGGCGGCGGTGGTCATCACGCCGGAGCCGCTGATGGAGTACCTGCCGATCCAGCGCAAGCCCTCCGGCGACATGAAGGCGGAGGACGCTCCCATCGTCACCCAGTACGAAATGCACGGCGTGGAGGACCTCGGTCTGTTGAAGATTGACTTCCTCGGCCTGCGCAACCTCGATGTCATCACCGACACAGTCGAGATGGTCCGCCGCCGCCGTGACCCGTCGTTCGACATCGACTGCGTGCCGCTCGACGACGCCGCCACGTTCGATCTGCTCAGCCGCGGGGACACGATCGGGGTCTTCCAGCTGGAATCGCCGCCCATGCGGAACCTCCTGCGCTCCATGAAGCCCACCAGTTTCGAGGACGTGAGCGCGGTTCTGGCGCTGTACCGCCCCGGCCCGATGAGTGCAAACATGCACTACGACTACGCGGACTACAAGAACAACCGCAAGACGCCCGAGTATTTCCACCCGGAAGCCAAGGAACTGCTCCACGACACGTACGGCCTGATGGTGTACCAGGAGAGCATGATGCGCGTTGCTCAGAAGTTCGCCGGGTACTCCCTGGCCCAGGCCGACAACCTCCGCAAGGCGTGCGGCAAGAAGGACCCGAAGGTCATGGCGGCCGAGGAGGAGGGCTTCGTCGACGGCTGCGAGTCCACGGGTTACGGACGCGACCTCGGTGCGCAGTTGTTCGCCGTGATCCGCAAGTTCGCCGACTATGCGTTCAACAAGAGCCACACATTCGGCTACGGCCTGATCAGCTACCAGACCGCGTACCTGAAGGCCCATTACCCGGTCGAGTACGTGGCGTGCCTCCTCACGTCGGTGAAGGGGAACTATGACAAGGCGGCCGTGCATCTCGCCGATGCACGCAACCTCGGCATCACGGTGGTCAACCCGGACATCAACCACAGCGAGTCCGATTTCGTCGCTGTCACGGACAATGCAGAGCGCAAGATCGTCTTCGGTCTCTCGGCGGTGAGGAACGTGGGCGAGGGGCTCGTCGACCTCGTGATCGCCGAGCGCAGTGCCAACGGGCCTTTCGCCTCCTTCCACGACTTCGCGGCCCGCGTGCCTGACCAGGCTCTCAACAAACGCGCCGTGGAGTCGCTGGTCAAGTCGGGCGCTTTCGATTCGGTCGGGCACCCACGGCGCGGTCTGCTCATGGTCCACGAGGCGATCATCGATGCCGCGATCGTGGCGAAGCGCGAGCACGAGCGCGGCGTGATGTCGCTGTTCGGCGAGCTCGAGGCAGATGGTGACTCCGGGTGGACCGACCACATCGCGGTCCCTGCCGAGCAGTTCGAAAAGATCGACCAGCTGCGCCACGAGAAAGAGATGCTCGGCCTGTACGTCTCTGACCATCCCCTGCGCGGCGTCGAGCAGGTCCTGCGCAGGAAGGTGGACACGTCCATCGCCGAGCTCGACGGCCGCGAGGAAGGGATGGTCACCATCGGTGGTGTTGTCACCAAGATGTCGCGCCGGTACACGAAGAAGGGTGACCAGATGGCCACGTTCGTCCTCGAGGACCTGGACTCGAGCATCGAGGTCACGGTCTTCACGCGGACGCTCACCCAGTACGGGCACCTTCTCTCCGATGACGTCATCGTCACCGTGGCCGGCCGTCTCAACCGTTCGGATGAGGCGCGCACCAGTTTCACCGCCCAGAAGATCGTCGTCATCGATGACATCGGCGGGCGGGTTCCCGAGGTCGTGGTGACCCTGCCGAGCGGCATCACAACGGAGAGCCTCGACGTGCTGCTCAACATCATCAACGAGTACCCCGGGGATTCGCCCCTGAAGATCAGCCTGTCCTCGGGGCGCAGGTTCAGCACGGGGCCCCGAATGCTGGTGGATGTCGACAAGGTTCTCGGCCCCCTCAGGGTGAACTTCGGTGCCGACGCCGTCAAAATCGTCTGATCCCTCCGATTGGGGGCGAAAGCATCCTGAAATGGCAGAATGTGGGTTCAGAAAAACCGGGCCCCGCGGCCCGTTTCACCTCGAGGGAGCCTCCACTAGATGTCGTTGGAAGTCGTCACGCAGGACAGCAGTGCCCTCACCGAGTCACAACTCGAGGAGATGCTCTCTGTCGATGGCGCGTTCGGGGCCGCCAACCTCGCCCGTGCGAAGGACGACTGGGTCCTGTGCACCCTCGCGCGGGTAGACGGCAAGCTCCACGGCGTGACTTTCTCGACTCTCGAGCGG
This sequence comes from Actinomycetota bacterium, assembly GCA_005788205.1. GTDB lineage: Bacteria > Actinomycetota > Acidimicrobiia > Acidimicrobiales > Ilumatobacteraceae > UBA2093. The sequence continues at coordinate 33,902 of SXYT01000076.1, forward strand.
ATCGGCGGGACTCCGTGCGTTCTCATCGGACTCATGACGGTGAAGCGGTCCTCCAAGCGAGACCAGGTCCTGAAAGGTCTGATGGGGGAGGCGTACCACCGTGCGCTCATGGCCTTCCCGGACGAGGACGTGGTCATCGGTTCGCGTTTTGCGGCTGCTGACGGGGTCGAGGCGTTCAAGTCCCTGAGCGAGGTGATCCCGCGCACGGGCCACAGGGCGGTGGGCGAGGAGCGCGCGTGGGGCCGGCGGCTCGCCAGGCGGTTCGGGGTGGATGCCAACTATGACGAGCAGTCCTTCGTCGTCAAGCAGGACGGCCAGTCAGGGTTCATCGATCACGAGTCATCGAAGCCCGACAAGATCCCCGCGGACATCGCCGGGCTGTTCAAGGATGTCAACGCAAAGAGGGGCGGGGCGCTCATCGTCCACGGGTGGACGATGGCCGAGAGCCTTGTCAAGCTCGGCGCCCGTTCGTAGGGCGTGGAATTCTCCGAGGTCGTCCGCACGCGCCGGATGACGCGCGACTTCACGGGCGAACCCGTCGGGCGAGAGGTCATTGAGAGATGTCTCGATCTCGCGGTCCGCTCGCCGAGTGCGGGAAAGACGCAGGGGTGGCGTGTCGTCGGGCTGCTCGGCAATGACACCGCGGCCTACTGGGATGCGGCCCTGCCCGCGACCGCACGTGGCTCGTTCGCCTTCCCGGGGCTTCTCCGGGCCGCGTTCGTCGGAGTTGTCACGGTGTCACCCCGTGCGTACGTGGAGCGGTACGGCGAGCCCGACAAGTCGCGCACCGGGCTGGGCGCGGGTCGCGGGGCGTGGCCGGTGCCGTACTGGACGGTCGACGGGGCGATGGCAACGATGACATTCCTCCACGCACTCCACGATGAGGGGCTGGGTGCCCTGTTCTTCGCGGTCGCCCACGAAAACGACGTGCGTGCGGTGCTCGGGATTCCTGACGAGGCCGAGATCATCGGCGCGGTTGCCGCCGGACAGCCGACGCAGGGTGACGTCCGCAAGGGGGCGAGTGCCTCACGGCGCCGGCGCAGCGGGGCCGACGCCGTCACCTGGGGGCGCTGGGCCTGAGCCGCTCGGCAAGCTCTGCCGGTGTCGAGGCAGGCGCGAGACAGACGAACCCAGAGCACACATAGGCGAGCCCCTCCTCGCGGCCCTCCCACAACGGGCCCTCCATGGGTGCGCCGTGGGCGACGACCGCGAGCGGCCGCCAGGAAGAGCAGTACTCGCGGAGCATCGCCGGCTGGTTGCCGGGGATGACCACCTCGGTGGCGCCCGCGTCGCCGAGCTCGAAAGCCCACATCGCGTGGGAGAAGGCTGACGGCGACTGCGGGGCGACCCGTGCGACGAGTCGCAGGATCGAGTGCGCCCACGCCGCAATGTCCTCGTCACCCGTGAGGGCGGCAAGCCTGAGAAAGGCGAGCGCCGCTGTCGAGTTCGCCGACGGCGTCGCGTTGTCCATCAGGTCCTTCTGGCGCGCGATCAGCTGCTCGCCCTCATGGGCCGTCGTGAACAGGCCGCCGTTCGTCCCGTCCCAGTGCCCTTCCACGAGGCTGCGGGCGGTCTCGACGGCGTGCAGCAGCCACGATTCGTTGCCCGTGAGTTCGTACAGCCGTGTGAAGGCGTCGACGAGGTGGGCAAGGTCGTGGGCGAGCGCCCTGTGGCGCGCCGGCGGGGCGGCGGTCGCCTGCCAGCTGCGCAGCCAGTTGCCGTCGGAGTCGCGGAGATGATCGAGGAGAAACACACCGTTCGCGACTGCCGCAGCCTTCCACCGGTCGTTCCCGGCGAGAAGTGCTGCCTCGGCGAGCGTGGCAAGGAACATCGCGTTCCACTCGGTGAGCACCTTGTCGTCCAGGCCGGGCCGCGGCCGCTCGGAGCGCGCCGCATCGAGCATCCGCCTGCAACGCTCGATCACGTCGGGGCGTCCGATGTCCGGGCGGGCGTGGATGCGGTTGGGGATCGAACGACCCTCGAAGTTCCCCTCCTCCGTGATGCCCCAGAAGGAGCATGCGGCGTCGGCCCATTCACCGAGGACCTCGCGGACCTCGCCCGGGGTCCACGTGTAGAACGCACCCTCCTCGCTGTGACCTTGTGCGTCGATTGAGTCTGCGTCCTCCGCGCTGAAGAAGCCGCCCATCGGGTGGCGCATGCACGCGAGCACGTAGTCGATCGTCTCGCTCGCGATCTGGAAGTGACGGGCATGCCCGAGGGACTTCCAGGCGTGGACGTATGCGCGCCCGAGGAGGGCCTGGTCGTACAGCATCTTCTCGAAGTGTGGGACCAGCCACTTCTCGTCCACGCTGTACCTGGAGAACCCACCGCCGATCTGGTCGTACATGCCGCCGCATGCCATCGCATCGAGGGAGGTGGTCACCATCGAGCGGAGCCTGTCGTCGCCGCCCGCAAGGTGCCTCCGCAGCAGCAGGTCGAGCGAGAACGTGCCGGGGAACTTGGGCGCCCCGCCGAACCCGCCCCACCGGCTGTCGAACCGTCCCGTGAGGTCGTCGACCGCCGCAGACACGAGCCCTGCCGGGTCGAACAGGTCCACCGGCGGCAGTGCGGCGGTGCGCCCGACCACTTCCACGAGGGCATCGATGTTCTGTTGCAGTTCGGCACGCTTGTTCTTCCACGCGTCATCGACAGCTGCGAGCAGGCGCAGGAAGGACTCGCGCGGGTAGTACGTGCCGCCGAAGAACGGTTCCGCATCGGGGGTGAGAAAGACGGTCATGGGCCAGCCGCCGCGCCCGGTCATGGCCTGCACGGCGTCCATGTAGACGGAGTCGACGTCGGGGCGCTCCTCGCGGTCCACCTTGATGTTGACGAAGAGCGAGTTCATGACGTCGGCGACCGTGTCATCCTCGAAACTCTCGTGGGCCATCACATGGCACCAGTGGCATGCGGAATACCCGACGGACAGCAGCACCGGCCGGCCGGACGCCCGTGCCTCCGCGAATGCCTCGTCGCACCACTCCCACCAGTGGACCGGGTTGTCGCGGTGCTGCTGGAGGTACGGCGATGAGGCCGCACCGAGGCGGTTCATGCGCCCATCGCGTGGTACCCGCCGTCGACAAGGATGATCTCTCCGGTCGTGGCGGGGAACCAGTCGGACAGCAGTGCGACTGTCGTGCGGGCGACGGGGGAGGAGTCGTTCACATCCCAGCCGAGAGGGGCCCTGTCGTCCCACACGTCCTCGAACTTCTTGAATCCGGGGATCGACTTGGCGGCCATGGTGCGGATCGGGCCGGCGGCCACGAGGTTGCAGCGGATCCCGCGCGGCCCGAGGTCCTTGGCGAGATAACGGTTGGTCGACTCGAGGGCTGCTTTCGCCACGCCCATCCAGTTGTACGCGGGCCAGGCGACCGAGTTGTCGAAGTCCATCCCGACGACCGTGGACCCCGGTCCCATCAGGGGAAGAAAGGCCTCGGCAAGGGTCTTCAGTGAGTACGCCGAGATCTGCATCGCGATGGCCACGTCCTGCCACTGCGGGGCCATGAAGTCATCACCCAGACAGATCTCGGGGGCATACCCGATCGAGTGGACGACGCCGTCGACCCGGCCGAGGCTTGCCCGCACTGACTCGCGCACGGACTCCACGTGCTCGGCCACGGTGACGTCGAACTCGAACACGTCGGCCGGGCTGTCCAGCTTCCTTGCTGTGCGCTGGGTGAGGGAGAGGGCACGCCCCGCCCCGGTGAGAACGACCTCGGCACCCTCCCGCTGGGCCAGCCTTGCCACGCCGAAGGCGAGCGAGGCATCCGTCAGCACGCCTGTGACCACGATTTTCTTGCCGTCTAGAAGTCCCATGCTCATGACCGTAGTTCGGGAGGGTGCGGTGTGTAAGGCTCTCACGGATGCGAATCGGAATACTCGGAGGCACAGGACCCGCCGGCAGCGCACTCGGGGCGCGGCTGGCCTCCATCGGATACGAGGTGGTCATCGGGTCGCGGTCCCGCTACCGCGCTATGGAGACAGTCGACAGCCTGAGGGCGGCGTGGCCCGCACTCAATCTGTCGGTCTCTGCCGGCGACAACGAAGAGGCCGCATCCTGCGATGTCGTCGTCCTCGCCACCCCGTGGGACTCCGCGGCCACGACCGCCCAGGACAACATCGAGCACCTGCGGGGAAAGGTCGTCATCAGCATGGCGAACGCGCTCGTGCGGGTGGGCGGGGAGTTCCAGCCCCTCCTGCCGCCGCGGGGAAGCGTGGCGGCGCACGTTCAGGCAGCAGTGCCGGAATGCCGCGTGGTCGCGGCATTCCACCATCTCCCGGCGAAGGAGCTCGGTCATCTCGGCGATCCCATCGACAGCGACGTGCTCATCTGCTCCGATGATGCGGAGGCAACCCGCACGGCAATGGACATCGTGGCGCACATCCCGGGCTGCAGGCCTCTCGATGCGGGGGAGCTGTCCAATGCCACTGCAATCGAGGCGTTCACTGCCGTCCTGCTGCAGCTGAACGTGCGTTACAAGACTCGGGTCGCCCCGAAACTCACCGGCATCAAGAAGGACCCGCGGGCCTAGACGATGGCGATGCGCCTGTACGACACCGCCCAGCGCGCGGTCGTGCCGTTCGAGCCCGGTCCGCTCGTGACCATGTACACGTGCGGCATCACCCCGTACGACGCGACGCATCTCGGCCATGCATCCACGTTCATCTTCTACGACGTGCTTCAGAGACGGCTGATCGACGCGGGACACGAGGTGCGGTGCGTCCGCAACGTGACCGACGTCGACGACCCGCTCTTCGCGAAGGCGCGCGAACTGGGGGTCCACTACCTGGACCTCGCTGCAGGCGAGGAGGCCCGCTTCAACCGTGACATGGAGGCTCTCGAGGCCCTCCCGGTGCACAGCATGCCGAGGGCATCGTCTGCGATCTCCGACATCCGCGGTTTCATCGGGATGGTCCTCGACCGCGGCTATGCCTATGTCGCCGGTGGCTCCGTCTACTTCGATGTCTCCAGGTCCCCGACCTTCGGCGAGATCTCCCACTACTCGCACGAGCAAATGGTGGAGCTGGCGAGGGAGCGCGGCGGCAACCCGGACGACCCGAACAAGCGCAACCCTCTCGACTTCGTGCTGTGGCATCCGTCAGGAGTGGACGAGCCCTCATGGGACACGATGTGGGGTGCGGGCCGGCCGGGCTGGCACATCGAGTGCTCCGCGCTCGCACTGCGCGAACTCGGCACCACCATCGACCTGCACGGCGGCGGGACGGACCTCATCTTCCCCCACCACGAGTGCGAGCGGGCCCAGTCAGAAGCAGCGACCGGCGAGCCCTTCGTGCGCCACTGGATGCACGTGGCGATGGTCCACATGGACGGCCAGAAGATGTCGAAGAGCCTCGGCAACCTTGTCTTCGTGGACAAGCTCCGCACCGTCTTCGACCCGCGGGCCATCCGGCTCGGGATCATCGAGCATCACTACCGCAACGAGTGGGAGTGGGACGACACGCTGATGACCCGCAACCAGGCCCGGCTCGTCTCGTGGCTGGCCGCCCCCGGCGTCCCGCCCCGCGGGACCGAGGACGGGGTGCTCGGCGCGGTGAGGGACCGTCTGGATGATGACCTTGACACGCCCGGGGCGCTCGCCGTCATCGACGCTGCCGTCGCCGCAGGGACGTGCGTCACAGCCGCAGCCGGCCTTTTGGGGGTCAATCTGGGCCGTCCTGTTTCGGCTGTGTGAATGCAGCGTGCGCAAACTGACGATTTGTGCAAATAGGTCACACCACGGTGAATCACCGCCGGCGACACCTATTCTGAGCGCGTGTTGGAGAACCCCGAGACACCGAACGCAGCGCAGGCAGGCAAGACGTACGCAGGCGCGGGTGTGGCCCAGCGGCGGTTGCGTCGCGTTCTCTCGCCCGTGTCCCGTCGGCTCTGGAACCTGACCATCGAGGGTATCGAGAATCTCCCCGCGGAGGGCCCGGCGATCATCTGCCCGAATCACATCAGTTTCTTCGACTCCGTCTTCGTGATGACGTTCGTCGGCCGCAACATCAGCTTTGTCGGCAAGGCCGAGTACATGGACTCGTGGAAGACGAAGCACCTGTTCCCCGCGCTCGGCATGATCCCGATCGACAGGGCAGGGGGCGGCAAGAGCGATGCTGCTCTCGATGCGGCCGAGCAGGTGCTGCGACGCGGTGAGTTGTTCGGGATCTATCCCGAGGGCACGCGAAGCAGGGACGGGATGCTGTACAAGGGCCACACAGGTGCAGCCCGTCTTGCCTTGAAGGTGGGCTGCCCGATCATCCCTGTCGGCATCATCGGAACGCGCGAGATCCAGCCCCCCGACACCTTCATGCCGAAAATCGGTCTCGAGTGCACGCTGCGGTTCGGTCGCCCAGTCACTGTCGACCGCTACGAGGACCGGGCGGATGACCACATGGTCTGGCGTGAGATCACCGACGAGGTGATGTTCGAGATCCGCGATCTCACGGGCCAGGAGTACCGCAACGTGTACGCATCGAAGCGCCCCGAGACGCTGAACGCAGGCACCGCCATGGTGTCGGGAAGCCCGAACTAGCCCCTAATCAACAGGAGTTGCAGACCGCGCCTCCGTAGAATGAGCCTTCCATGGCCGATATTGCTGTTCAACTGCCTGACGGTTCGCGTCGCGAGGTTCCCGCAGGATCCACTGTGCGCGACGTTGCTGCCGGCATCGGCTCGCGCCTCGTGAAGGCCGCCCTCGCGGGCGTGGTGAACGGCGCCGAGGTCGACCTCGGGGTCCACGTGGGTGACGGCGACTCGGTGGCGATCATCACCGCCGACTCCGAGGCCGGGCGTCATGTGCTGCGCCACTCGACTGCGCACGTCCTTGCCCAGGCTGTCGTGCAGTTGTTCCAGGGGGCCCAATTCTCGATCGGTCCTGCCATCGAGGACGGCTTCTACTACGACTTCGAGCTTCCCGGCGGCCGGACGTTCTCGGAGGACGACCTCGCTGCCATCGAGACCCGCATGCGCGAGATCATGAAGGCCGACCAACCGTTCCTGCGTCTCGAGGTCCCGGCGGCCGAGGCCCTCGTTCTCTTCGCGGCACAGAAATACAAGTGCGAGATCATCGAACGGGTCACCAGCGGGTCTGCTGACGGTGACGACTCGGGCGAGGTGGGCGACGCGGGGATCATCAGCGTCTACCGCAACACCGACGAGTTCGTCGACCTGTGTCGCGGACCGCACGTGCCGTCCACCGGTCGCCTCGGCCACTTTGCGCTGCAGAAGGTGGCGGGGGCGTACTGGCGCGGCAACGAGAAGGGTCCGATGCTGCAGCGCATCTACGGGACCGCATGGGAGTCCGATGCCGCGCTGAAGGAGCACCTGCACCGCCTCGAGGAGGCGGCCAAGCGCGACCACCGCCGTCTTGCGAACGAGCTGGACCTCCTGTCGTTCCCTTCCGAGCTCGGCGGGGGTCTTGCTGTGTGGCACCCGAAGGGGGCCATCGCGCGCAAGCTGATGGAGGACTACAGCCGCCAGCGCCACCAGGACGGCGGGTACCAGTTCGTGTACACGCCGCACCTCGCCAACGCGAACCTGTTCCACACCTCCGGCCACCTGGACTTCTACGCGGACGGCATGTACCCGCCGATGGAAATGGACAACGGCACGTACTACATGAAGCCGATGAACTGCCCGATGCACTGCCTCGTCTTCGACAGCCGCCAGCGCAGCTACCGCGAGCTTCCCCTGCGTCTGTTCGAACTGGGCAACGTGTACCGCTACGAGCGTGCCGGCACCCTGCACGGACTGATGCGCATCCGCGGGTTCACCCAGGACGACAGCCACATCTTCTGCACGGAGGAGCAGCTCGCCGAGGAGATCGCCTCGCTGCTCGACTTCGTGATGAGCGTGCTGCGGCGGTTCGGCTTCACCGACTTCACTGCGAACCTCAGCACCAAGGACCCGTTGAAGTACGTCGGCACCGACGACATGTGGGAGAAGGCCACAGAGGCGCTCGCAGCAGCGCTCGGCCGTTTCGGCCTGGACTACGGCATCAAGGAGGGTGACGCCGCCTTCTACGGTCCGAAGATCGACATCGACGTGCGCGACGCGATCGGGCGCAAGTGGCAGCTGAGCACGATCCAGCTCGATTTCAACCAGCCGGAGAGGTTCAAGCTGGAGTACATCGCCCCGGATGGCTCCCGTAGGCGGCCCGTGATGCTTCACCGCGCGCTGTTCGGCTCCGTTGAGCGTTTCTTCGGCGTGCTTCTCGAGCACTACGCAGGCGCGTTCCCCACGTGGATGGCGCCTGTGCAGGTGAAGGTGCTGCCGGTGGCGCAGGCCCATGCGGAGTATGCGGCGCAGGTGGCCGCGGAACTCCGGCGCTCCGGCTTCCGTGCCGAGACCATCGACTCCGACGAGCAACTGGGCAAGCGCATCCGCAACGCCAAGCTCGACAAGGTGCCGTACGTGCTCGTCGTCGGTGACGATGACGTCGCGGGTGCGACGGTTGGCGTGAACCCGCGGGGCGGAGACGTGGAACGAGGGGTGCGCCTGGGTTCGTTCGTCGAGCGAATCACCGCTGACGTGTCCGCAGGGCTGACAGATGAGTGAACTGGGCCTCGACCGACTGTGGAACGGGTGGAGATCCTCCTATGTGCAGGGTTTCAATGACTCGTCCGGTGACGATGCCACATCCGTGTTCTCCCGGATTCTCGCGTCAGGGGCGAGCGACGAGGAGGCACACATCGTGCACCGCGGCCGCACGTGCTTCGTGATCCTCAACGCGTTCCCCTATTCCACCGGGCACATGCTCGTCCTGCCATTCCGCGAGTTCGCCGACCTCGAGGACGCGACAACGGAGGAGTCCGGTGAACTGTGGGCCACAGTCACCGCGGGTGTGCGCGCCGTGAAGAAGTCGCACAAGCCCCACGCGCTGAACGTGGGCATCAATCTCGGGGCACCGGCAGGCGGGAGCATCGCACAGCACCTGCATGTGCACATCGTGCCGCGGTGGGAGGGGGACGCGAACTTCATGACGTCCGTCGCGAACACGCGCACGCTGCCCGAACCGCTGGAGGAAACTGCTGCGCGGATCCGTGCGGCATGGGATTCGACCAAGGAGGGCGCCCGATGAGCGACGAGATCCGCGACCAACTGCCGGAGGACCTGAACGCCGCCGATTTCGCCGGGGCGTACGAATTCCCCGACAACAGCAGGCGCCGCATCCCCGGTTACATCTACGCGGCGCTCGCGCTCGCGGCGGCTGCCGTGTGGGCGACGAAGGACAGGGACGCATCGGTCATCGTGAACGACGGTGCCCTCCTCGGCGCAGGAATCCTCGGGTTCGCGGCACTGATGAGTTTCGCGAGCGGTTGGCGGATGACCGTCGACGAGAAGGAGGCTCTCGTGAGGGCCACCGCGAGCGTCGGCTTCGTGACGGGACACGCGTCCGCCCAGCAGGTGTGGCGCGGACTGCGGTCCAGGCCCACGTGGCGCATCTTCTGCTACAGCGCCGAGGAACCGCCGCTGCAGCGCGGCCTGGTGATGGTGGACGCTGTGGACGGCCGCGTCGTCGAGGTGCTCGTGGAGGCGAACCCCGATGCATCGCCCAACGGCGGAGCCACGGCGAAGTAGCGTTCCGACGATGTTCGACGGCAGGTTCAGGGCGCCCATCGAGCGTCTCGTGCGTCCTGTGGGCATGCTCCTGCGGCGGACGGGGATGTCGCCGGACCACATGACGATCATCGGGGTGCTCGTCTCCGTCGGGGCGGCATTCGCAGTCGGTGCGGGGGCGCTGCGGGTGGGGCTGTTGCTCGTCATCCTCGCGGCGGTGCCCGACATGCTCGACGGAGCGCTCGCGAAGGCCCAGAACTCTGCCAGCCAGCGCGGCGCCTTCTTCGACTCGGTGATTGACCGCGTCACCGACTCGATCCTCCTCGGAGGAGTGGCCTGGTACTTCGCCTCGGAGAAGAGCGCGCACCTGTCGATACTCCCGATGGCCGTGATGGGGGTCTCATCTCTCATCTCGTACGAGCGTGCGAAGGCGGAGTCCCTCGGTCTCGACGCCAAGGGCGGTCTCATGGAGCGCGCCGAGCGCATCATCGTGCTGTGCTTCGGTCTCCTGTTCGACAATCTCCTCGTCCCGGTCATGTGGGTGATGCTCGTGCTCACCACGGCAACCGCCGTGCAGCGTTTCGTGAAGGTGTGGCGGCAGGCGGAGGTCTCGGCAACCGTCCAGGCGCGCCGCGACCGGCGGCAGGTGCGCCGCGTGACTCGCCCGAGCCCGCGCGCCAACCGCCGGACGCTCTCCGTGTCCTCAAGGCAGCGGCGCCGCACCAGGCATGGCTGACCCCATCGGCGACCTCACCGGCGCGCTCACCGTGGGCGGCTACAAGGTGGGTTCTCTCGTCGCCCGCCTGACCCCGGGGTTCGTCGCCCAGGGCACCGTGTCGCTCCTTGCGCCCGGCATCGCCCTGTCGCTGCGGGAGAAGCGCGGGATGTTCGAGCGGCACCTGCGCAGGATCAACCCGACGATCTCGCGGTTCGCCCTCCGCCAGATGTCCCAGCAGGCGTTCGACAGTTACATGCGCTACTACGCCGAGAGCTTCCGGCTCCCGTCGCTCAGCAAGCGCCACGTCGACCGAATGTTCACGGTGGACGGGTTCCACCACATCGAAGAGGGTCTCGCCCGCGGCAAGGGGGTCATCCTGGCTCTGCCCCACCTCGGCGGGTGGGAGTGGGCCGGACGCTGGATGGCCGACAGGGGGCACCGGATGACAGTCATCGTGGAGCCCCTGCACCCGCCCGAGCTGTTCGAGTGGTTCGCCGACCTCAGGCGCAGTCTCGGGATGAACGTTGTTCCCCTCGGGCCGGACGCGGCACCGGCAGTCCTGTCTGCGCTGCGTGCCAACGAGATCGTCTGCCTTCTCTGCGACCGCGACATCCAGGGTGGAGGGGTGGACGTGTCGTTCTTCGGGGAGCGCACCACCCTGCCGGCGGGGCCCGCGATGCTCGGGCTGCGCGGCGGCGCCACCGTGCTGCCGACCGCCGTCTACTTCACGTCCAAGGTGGACGGTCATCACGCAATCGTGCGCCCACCGCTGCCGATGGACCGCACAGGTGGTCTCCGCGAGTCGGTTGCGTCGATCACACAGTTGCTCGCGGGCGAGCTCGAGTGGCTGATCCGGCGTGCCCCCGAGCAGTGGCACTTGTTCCAACCGAACTGGCCGAGCGACCCCGGCTACGGAGTCGACAGGGCAGCGGGCGGGGACTGACGGGTCGGCCGGGGCCGGCACCGCCACTGACAACGTCCCGTTCACCGCGGGTGTGCCCCACGTTCACCGGTGCTGGGTACAATCAGGTGCGCCTAAACGACGCACCAACCACTTACGGGAGAGCTCATGTCGCGGATCCAACTGGCACTGAACGTGGGGAACCTCGCCGAGGCAATCGAGCACTACACCAAGATGTTCGGTGTCGGCCCGGCCAAGGTCAGGGACGGTTATGCCAACTTCGCGGTGGCCGACCCTCCACTCAAGTTGGTCCTCATCGAGGGGCACGGCGAACCCGGGACCCTGAACCACCTGGGTGTCGAGCTCGGTTCCACGGATGAGGTGGCCGCCAAGATCGAGCAATCGCGCGACCTCGGGTTCGACATCACCGTGCAGGACGAGACCACCTGTTGTTTCTCGGTGCAGGACAAGGTCTGGATCAACGACGGCGAGGTGCCGTGGGAGTGGTACGCGGTCCTCGAGGACGCCCCGCAGGACACCTCGCTCGTGCGCCTCGGCGCCAAGCCGCTCATCATTGTCGAGGGCAGTGGCAACGTGTGTGCCCCGGGCGGGTGCTGTTGAAACGTCAACTCGGCGAGTTCCTCGGCACGGGCCTCCTCGTGATGGCTGTTGTCGGGTCGGGAATCATGGCCACCAACCTCACGGACGACGTGGGGCTCCAGTTGCTCGCCAACGCCGTGGCAACAGGAGGGGCACTCTTTGCGCTCATCACCGTGTTCGCCCCGGTGTCCGGTGCGTCATTCAATCCCGTGGTCTCGGTCATCAGCCATCTCCTCGACGGCCGGGGCAGTGTGAGGGTCCTCGTCGCTGATATCGCGGCACAGTTCGGCGGTGCAGTCGCGGGTTGCTGGGTTGCGAACGCCATGTTCTCCCGGCCGTGGCTCGAGACGTCCTCGAAAATCCGCGACGGTGGCCCGCAGTGGTTCGCCGAGGCTGTCGCTGTGGTCGGTCTGGTGCTCGTGATCAGGGGTGGCACCGCCGCGCGGGCGAACGTGGCGGCGATTGTTGCCGCCTGGATCACCGGTGCCTATTGGTTCACCTCCTCCACGAGCATCGCGAACCCTGCAGTGGCAGTCGGGAGGATGTTCTCTGATTCCTTCGCAGGCATCTCCCCGGGGTCAACGCCGATGTTCGTGGTGATGCAGGTGGCGGGCGGGGCTGTGGCGCTCGGGCTGTCAGCCGTGCTCTTCGGCCGGGGCGCCTGATGCCGGGCATCCTGTTCCTGTGCGTGCACAACGCCGGGAGGTCCCAGATGGCAGCGGGCTTCGCGCGACATGCAGGGGCGGGCCGGGTCGAGGTGTTCTCGGGTGGCTCAGAGCCGGCTGACACCGTCAATCCGGCGGCTGTGGCCGTGATGGCAGAGGTCGGAGTCGACATCGCCGCCCACGTGCCGCAGAGGTTCACCGACGACCTCCTCTCGAGAGTCGACGTGGTCGTCACCATGGGATGCGGGGACACGTGCCCCTACGTCCCGGGGAAGCGCTACCTGGACTGGACGCTTGATGACCCGAAGGGCCGTCCGGTCGAAGAGGTCAGGCGGATCCGTGACGAGATCCGGTCGTTGGTCGATGACCTCGTCGCTCAGCTGTAGGCGGCGAAGAGCTCGCCGATCGCCTTTGCCTGGCCGCCCGACGTCGATGACATGACGGCAATCGGGTGCACGCCGGTCGCGGCCCACTCTGCCAGCCTGTCGCGCACGCGCCCTGCGGGTCCGCTGATGGTGCAGTCGTCGAGCCACGCGTCCGTCATCAGCCCCGTGACCTTGTCCCTGTCTCCTGCGTCGAGCGCCGCCTCGATGGCGTCCATTTCCGCGGCGTACCCTGCGGCCCGCCAGTAGTTGCGGTAGTTGGGCAGGGACACGTAGCCGGTCAGCGTCTTGCGGTTGACAGCCCGCGCAGCCTCGATGTCGTCGTCGATGACGGTGGGGACCATGTTCGACATGAAGAACCCCTCCTTCGCGCGGGTGGCCGGGACCTGGGTCAGCTGGGCATCCACGTGGCTTAGCGACGCGTTGGCCCAGATGGCGCCCTCGGAGATCTCTGCCGCGAGCTCGAGCATCTTGTTTCGCAGCGTCGCCAGGAACACGGGCGGCAACTGACCGCCGAAGCGCTCGTTCGCGCGCATCGCCTCGACGTAGTGACGGATGTCGGAGAGGGGCTTGCCGGTCTCGACCCCGAGCCGAGAGGTGACCGGGCCGTGGCTCACGCCGACACCGAACCTGAAGCGGCCGCCCGACATCTCGTGGATGTGGGCAGCAGTGTTCGCGGCCTCCACCGGGTGGCTGTAGTAGATCGGCTGGATGGAAGTCCAGTACGGGATCGTGCTGGTCTCGTGGGCGAGTGACACGCACAGTCCCATGGTGCCGCCCAGGCTCGGGCAGGCGATCCCCGAGAACCCCCGTGCCTCAGCCTCGCGTGCGATGTCGAGCATGGCGCGCCTCTTGCCGGCGGTGGCAACGATCGAGAGTGCAGGGCGGAAGGACGCTTCTTCGGGCATGCCAGTACCGTACTCCCCATGCTGCGTGTGGGAATGGTGTGCCCGTACAGCCTGACCATCCCGGGTGGGGTGCAGCAACAGGTGCTCGGGCTCGCCCGCGCGATGAGGGCCCAGGGTCACGAGGTGCGCGTGCTGGGGCCGTGCGACGGCCCGCCGCCGGAGTCGTTCGTGACCCCACTCGGCAACAGTCTCCCCACTGCGGTCAACGGCTCCGTGGCACCGCTCGCGCCGGATGTGCCCGCGGCGCTGCGCACGATCCGGGCGCTGAACGACGAGGCTTTCGACGTTCTCCACGTCCACGAGCCGCTCGTCCCGGGTCCGTCGTTGTCGGCCGTCCTGATGAAGCTCGCGCCGATCGTTGCCACTTTCCACTCGGCAGGTGACTCCGCCGCCTATCGCGTGTTCAACCGGCAGCTGACGCGGATCGCCTCGCGCATCGACATCCGGGTGGCGGTCTCGAAGGATGCCGTGGAACTGGCCCAGCGCTATGTCGCTGGTGAGTACGAGGTCCTGTTCAACGGGATCGAGCTCAGTGCTTACTCCGGTGCGGAACTCCCGAGGGAGAACGCCGTGTTCTTCGTCGGTCGTCACGAGCCACGAAAGGGCCTCGGCGTGCTTCTGGGGGCCCTCGAGCACCTTCCGGGCGACGTCTCTCTCTGGGTGGCCTCCGACGGGCCCGAGACGGCGGAACTGAGGAGTCGCTTCGGCGGGGACAAGCGGGTCGAGTGGCTCGGCCGCATCAGCGAGGCCGAGAAGGTCGACCGACTGAAGCGGGCACGGGTTTTCTGCGCCCCTTCGCTGCGCGGTGAGTCGTTCGGGGTCGTGCTCCTGGAGGCGATGGCGGCCGGCACGCCGGTGGTGGCGAGCGACATCGATGGGTACACGAACGTGGCCACCCATGACGTCGACGCACTCCTCGTGGAGCCCGGGGACGGGAAGGCGCTCGCAGCGGCGATCGCGCGGGTGATGGTGGACCCACGGCTTGCTGCCCGGCTCGTCGCCGCCGGGACCGCGCGCTCGATGGACTACTCGATGGACACTCTCGCGGCTCACTATGTCGGTCTCTACGAGCGCGCGCTGAGGATGGAGGAAGCCGACCCGACCGTTGTGGAGGTGCCCCGTATGCTGAGACCCCTCAAGCACCGTTTCGTGCGGCGCCCGAGGATCCGCAGGGACTGAACATCGTTCCTGCGGTGCCGGTCCCCGTCGCCCGGGGCCGGGCAGACTGAACACGAGGAGGAAACACCATGGAGATCGCACTCATCATCGTGGCGGCACTGGTCGTCATCGGCGTGCTGCTCTACAACTCGCTCATCCAGCGACGCAACCGCGTCGACAATGCGTGGTCACAGATCGACGTGCAGCTGAAGCGCCGGCTCGACCTGATCCCGAATCTCGTCGAGACCGTCAAGGGTTATGCGGAGCACGAGAAGTCGACTTTCGATGCCGTCATCTCGGCGCGACAGGCAGCCATGGCGGCCCCGGCGACGCCTTCGGCGCAGGCGGGCGCCTCGAACGCGGTGACGGGCGCGCTGCGCCAGTTGTTCGCCCTCTCCGAGGCCTACCCCGACCTGAAGGCCAACGCGAACTTCCTGGCCCTCCAGGAGGAACTGACCTCGACCGAGAGCAGGGTGGCCTACGCCCGCCAGTTCTACAACGACGAGGTCCTCGGCCTGAACAATGCCATCCAGAAGATCCCCGGTCTTTTCGTTGCCCGGCTCGCCGGGATCGGCCCGCGCGACTACTTCGACGCAGAGCCTGCGGCGGACAACCCGCCCAAAGTCCAGTTCTGAGCCCCGGGCCTTCGTAGGCTCGGGTTCCCATGCACGATCTCATCTCCTCGAACAAGCGCCGCACTGTCCTGCTGATGACCGTGTTCATCGGGCTCCTCGTCCTTGTGGGGATGTCGGTCGGCGTCCTGGTCGGCAACGGCGCCGCTGGCACGGTCATTGCCCTCGTCCTCGCGGGGGGAACGGCCTTCGCCTCCTACTGGAAGGCGGACAAGATCGCACTGGCGGTGAGCAGGGCGATCCCGGCGGACCCGGCCGTGTACCCGCGCCTCCACAACCTCGTCGAGGGACTGTGCATCGCCGGTGGCCTGCCCAAACCGGGCGTCTACGTGATCGAGGACGAGGCACCCAACGCTTTCGCGACCGGTCGCAACCCGCAGCACGCCGCAATCGCGGTGACAACGGGCTTGCTCGACAAGATGAACCGCGTCGAACTGGAGGGGGTCGTGGCGCACGAGCTCTCCCACATCCGCAACTACGACATCCTCGTCTCGACTCTCGCCGTCACCATGGTCGGAGCCGTCGCGATCCTGACCGACGTCGCGATCCGCCTGATGTGGTGGAACGGCGGCCGGGTTGCCCGCGACGGGGACCGTGACAACGGCTCCAACCCGCTCGCGTTCGTCGGTCTCGCCCTGCTCATTCTCGCGCCGCTCTTCGCCCGCCTGATGCACGCCGCTGTCAGCCGCAACCGGGAGTCCCTGGCGGACGCATCGGCCTGCCAGATGACGCGCTACCCGCCCGGGTTGATCTCCGCCCTCGAGAAACTGCGTGACGACGTGACGGTCACCCACTCGGCATCGATGGCAACCGCCCACCTGTGGATCGAGCAGCCCCTGTCCGGGGTCGGTGACGCGGGTCGACTGGCCCGGTTCCATAATCTGTTCAACACGCACCCCCCAATCGAGGAACGCATCGCGCGCCTCAAGGAGATCTGAGATGACGAAGCGCACGACAATCGCAGTGATCACGGCAGCGGCTTTTCTGGCCCCGGTTCTCGCCTCGTGCGGAGGCGGTGGCGGGACGGACGGTGCGTCTGACACCACCGCTGCCACTGACACCACCGGCCCCGGCACACCTGCGGTCGTGTACCCGCTCACGGGTTTGCCGGTGGACGACCCCACACAGGCGGCACGCCCTGCGCTGGTGGCCAAGATCGACAACCACCCGAACGCCCGTCCCCAGGCCGGCCTCAACAAGGCGGACATCATCATCGAGGAGAACGTGGAGGGCCTGACCCGCTTCGCCGCGATCTTCCACAGCGAGGGCAGCGACCCCGTCGGCCCGCTGCGCAGCGGCCGCACCCAGGACAAGATCTTCCTCGGTTCCTACAACAAGCCGCTCTTCATGTGGAGCGGCGGCAACTACCGGGTCACGCAGGTCATCAACAACAGCGACCTCGTGAACATCGGGCACTCGGCCTCGAAGGGGAAGGGCGGCTACTACCGCGAGAAGACGCGCAAGATCCCGTACAACCTCTACGCGAGCACCACCAAGGGCTGGGGACTCGCGCCCGAGGGCTCCGGCCCGCCGCCGGCGCAGGTGCTGTACCGCGGTGTGAGCGACGCGATGCCCTCGACTGCCGTTCCGGTCGATGGAGCCAAGGTCTCCATGTACAACGTCAAGGTGTACTGGAAGTGGGACGCGGCTGCCGGCCAGTTCCTCCGCTACACGGAGAACGTGAAGCGCGAGCTCGAGCCACACATGTCGGCCGAGGGCACCACGCCCGTCGACCAGGTGAACGCGAAGAACGTGGTCGTTCTCTACTGCACCTACAAGCGCAGTTGGGCTGACCGCAAGAGCCCGGAGGCGCAGACGACCGGCACGGGTGACGGCTTCGTCCTCACCAACGGTGCCATCATCCCGATCAAGTGGACCCGCGCCGAGCAGAAGGATGTCTTCACCTTCACGGATGCCGACGGGGCAGTGGTCCGCATGACCCCCGGCCGCACGTGGATCGAGCTCGGTTTCAAGAAGTCTCTCGCCCAGGTGGACCCGGGTGTCGACCCGAAAAAGGTCGGCTGGCCCGCCACCTGAGCCCGCGTCCGTGACCGTTGTCCGCCCCGAATTGCGGGTGAACGGGTGCCGGCTCCTCGGTACGCTTTGCCCATGACCTCACAGTCCCAGTCCTCAGTCGGCACCCCTCGCGTCAAGCGAGGTCTGGCGGAAATGATGAAGGGCGGCGTCATCATGGATGTCGTCACCCCGGATCAGGCCCGGATTGCAGAGGACGCCGGGGCGTGCGCCGTCATGGCACTCGAGCGGGTCCCTGCCGATATCCGCCGTGACGGGGGCGTCGCCCGCATGAGCGATCCCGAGATGATCGAGGGCATCAAGGCTGCGGTCCGCATCCCCGTGATGGCCAAGGCCCGTATCGGCCACTTCGTGGAGGCACAGATCCTGGAGGCGCTCGGTGTCGACTTCGTGGACGAGTCCGAGGTGCTCACACCGGCGGACGAGACGCACCACATCGACAAGTTCGCGTTCACCGTGCCCTTCGTGTGCGGGGCCACGAACCTTGGGGAGGCCCTGCGCCGCATCTCCGAGGGCGCGTGCATGATCCGCTCGATGGGCGAGGCGGGCACCGGCAACATCGTCGAGGCGGTGCGCCACCTGCGCAGCATCCTCGGCGACATCCGCCGTGTGACGCAGGCGGACAGCGCGGAGCTCTTTGACTGGGCCAAGAAGCTCCAGGCGCCCCTGCCGCTCGTGCAGGAGATCGCCGAGACCGGCAGGTTCCCCGTGCCGATCTTCTGTGCCGGGGGCATCGCGACGCCTGCCGACGCCGCGCTCGCCATGCAGCTCGGGGCCGAGGCCGTCTTCGTGGGGTCCGGGATCTTCAAGAGCGATCCGTCGACTGTGGCGCTGCGTGCCAAGGCAATCGTCGAGGCCACGACCCATTTCCGCGATCCGCACATCCTCGCCAAGGTCAGCCGTGGTCTCGGTGCACCGATGACGGGCATCGGGATGGACGAGATCAACCAGCGCTACGCCGAGCGCGGCTGGTGAACCGTCCGTGAACGCGAGGCCTCCAGGTGCCGCCGGTCATCGGGGTGCTCGCGCTGCAGGGCGCGTTCGCGGCGCACGCTGAGTCGTTGCGCCGCTGCGGCGCATCCACATCCGAAGTGCGAACGCCGGGAGACCTCGCCGCTGTCGATGCTCTCGTGATGCCCGGCGGGGAGTCGAGCACCATGTCCCAGTTGCTCGAGTCGTCGGGGCTCTTCACCGCGGTGGCTGCACGCATCAGCAAGGGCATGGCTGTGCTCGGGACATGCGCGGGGATGATCCTGCTCGCCTCGGAGGTGCTCGACGGCCGTTCCGACCAGCGGAGCTTCTCGACCCTTGACATCTCTGTGCGGAGGAACGCTTTCGGCCGCCAGATCGACTCGTTCGAGGCCAGCATCGACACCCCGGAGGGCCCTTTCCACGGGGTCTTCATCCGCGCACCCCGCATCGAGAGAGTCGGCCCGGGGGTCGACATCCTGGGCTCCCTGGACGGCGAGCCGGTCCTCGTGCGCCGGGGCAACGTTCTGGCTGCGTCGTTTCACCCCGAGCTCGCCGGCGACGACCGTCTGCACGGGTACTTTGTGTCCGTCGTCAGCCCTGGTGACGTGCCCGACGGGCACCATCGCGCTGGCGCCGGGCCCGCCGGTGCGGCCGTTGACACCCGAGAGAGAAAGAGGGAAGGCTGACCATGTCCGGACACTCCAAGTGGGCGACGATCAAGCACAAGAAGGGCGCAGCCGACAAGGCGCGGGGCAAGCTGTTCGCCAAGCTCGCCCGACAGATCGAGGTGGCCGCGCGCCAGGGCGGGGGAGACATCGAGTCGAATGCGTCACTGCGCACCATGGTCCTGAAGGCCAAGGCGGCCCAGATGACGAAGGACGCAATCGACAGGGCCGTGAAGCGCGGCATCGGCGAGAACGACGGTGCCAACTACGAGTCGATCACCTACGAGGGCTACGCGCCCGGCGGGGTGGCGATGCTGATCGACGTCCTCACGGACAACAGGAACCGCACGGCCTCGGACGTGCGGAGCGCGTTCACGAAGTTCGGCGGGGCCATGGCAGAGCCCGGTGCGGTGGGGTGGCAGTTCTCCAGGCGCGGCGTGATTCTCGTGGACGGTGCGGCCGACGAGGACACCGTCATGACTGCCGCACTCGAGGCGGGCGCAGAGGATGTCGAGCGCGACGGCGGTTCATGGAAGGTCCTGGCCGACCCCTCCTGCGTGTGGGACGTGAAGGATTCCCTCGAGACCGCCGGGCTGGCCGTCCAGTCCGCGGAGAGCACAATGGTGTCGTCGACCGTAATAGAGGTCACGGACAGGGAGGATGCGCGCCAGATCCTGCGCATCATGGATACTCTCGAGGACAACGATGACGTGCAGGACGTCTACGCGAATTTCGATATCGCGGAATCAATCATGGAAGAGGTCAGTTGATGGCTGTCGGAACGGGCGACACAGCCCCTGATTTCACGCTGCCCGGCACGGGTGGTCGTTCGTACTCGCTCTCGGAGTTCAAGGGTCAGCCCGTCGTGGTCGTCTTCTATCCCGGTGACGCGACGGCCGTCTGCACGAAGCAGCTCAATTCGTACAACAACGAACTCGACGCCTTCTCCGGCGTGGGTGCGCAGGTCCTTGCGATCTCCGCCCAGGACATGGACAGCCACGAGACATTCGCGGCCCGGCACGGCTTCAAGTTCCCACTCCTTGCTGACACGGACAAGTCCGTGGCGGAGAAGTACGGGACCATCGGACCGCTCGGGTTCCCCCGCCGCAGTGTCTTTGTGGTCAGCCCTGCGGGGGTCATCACATACGCCCACAGAGCCATCGCGGGCCTCACCTACCGCCCTGTGGACGAACTCGTCGCCGCGGTGGAGGCGTCCCGCACGGCCTGACCCCACCCGGGAAAGGCTCGCCAGCAGGCGTCCCAGCCGTTACCATACGAACTTATGTTCGGTCCCCACGGCGTCACCAGTCCCGCCGGCACGGCCCCTGCGGACGGCGGGGGCGGCATGGATGTCGTGCTCGGGATCGACCCCGGCCTGACCCGGTGCGGATATGCCGTCCTCGGCGTGGTTCCCGGCCGGCCACCGAAGCCGCTGTCCATGGGTGTCATCCGAACCCCTGCCACGGACCCGCTCCCGGAGCGTCTCGGCCTGCTGCACCGCGAGATCGCCGCCCTGATCGCGGAGTTCAAGCCGTCATCTGTGGCCATCGAACAGGTCTTTTTCCAGAACAACGTGCGGACGGCCATGTCGGTGGGGCAGGCGAGTGGGGTCGTGATTGCGCTCGCCGCCAACTCGGGGTGCACCGTCGCCCAGTACACGCCCTCGCAGGTGAAGGACACTGTCGCCGGCTGGGGTGGTGCCGACAAGGCGCAGGTGCAGCGGATGGTCCAGCAGCGCCTCGGGCTGTCGTCGCTGCCGAAGCCCGCCGATGCGGCCGATGCCGCCGCCATCGCACTCTGCCACTGTGCGATCGCGCCGTTCGTGGCCTTGAGGGATGCGGCACTCGCGCGGGGGCGGTCATGATCGGGAGCCTCCGTGGCCATGTCCTCGAGCGTGTCGCTCCATCCACCGTCCTCGTCGAGGTGCAGGGTGTCGGGTACCTGTGCACGGTCACCGCCGCCACGTTCGCCGAGATGGAGCCCACGTCGCCCGTTTTCGTTCACGTCCACCACCACATCCGTGAGGACGCACAGACGCTCTATGCCTTCACCAGCCGCACGGAGAGGGACACCTTCGACGTGCTCCTCTCCACCCACGGGATCGGACCGGCAATGGCAATGGCGATCCTGTCCACCTACTCGCCCCAGTCGCTCGTCACGATCGTGGTGTCAGGCGACACCGGCGCACTCACCGCTGTCCCCGGTGTCGGCAAGAAGACCGCCGAGCGGCTCATGGTCGAGCTGAAGTCACGCCTCAACATCGACTCTGTGGCGACCGTGGGGGCCGACGGGTCCGTGCAGTCGGCTGCGGCGGACGTGAGGGAGGCGCTGACTTCGCTCGGGTACGGGCCCGACGAGATCCGCGACGTGATGCGCCAGCTCACCAACGTGGATGCACCCGAATCGATGCTGCGCGATGCGCTCGCCCTGCTGGGAGCCCGCCGTGCGGGATGAGTTCATGGACCCCACTGTCCATTCGGATGCCGACCACATCGACGAGGCCAGCCTGCGGCCGCGCGCACTCGATGAGTTCGTCGGCCAGCGCGAACTGAAGGAGCACCTCGACATCGTCCTCGGTGCGGCAAAACAGCGCGGCCAGGCGGCCGACCACATTCTCCTTGCTGGACCGCCCGGCCTCGGCAAGACCACGATGGCGGGCATCGTCGCCGCCGAGATGGGCGTGGGTTTCCACGTGACCAGCGGGCCGGCTCTCGAGCGTGCGGGCGATCTTGCGGCGATCCTCACGAAACTGCAGGAGTCGGACGTCCTCTTCATCGACGAGATCCACCGTCTCTCGCGCTCGGTCGAGGAGATCCTCTACCCGGCCATGGAGGACTTCCAGATCGACATCGTGGTGGGCAAGGGCCCTGCCGCCTCGTCCATCCGTCTCTCGCTCCCGCGGTTCACCCTCATCGGGGCGACCACGCGGACCGGCATGATCACTGGTCCACTGCGTGACAGGTTCGGTCTGGTGGCCCGGCTCGACTTCTACGACGACGAGGAGCTGCGTTCCATCGTGGAGCGCGCCGCGGGAATCCTCGATGTGCCCCTGCGCGGTGACAGTGCTGAGCAGATCGCCCGCCGGAGCAGGGGCACGCCGCGAATCGCGAACCGCCTGCTGCGCCGCGTCCGTTACTTTGCCGAGGTGCGCGGCAACGGAGTGGTCGACCCTGCCACCGCGGACGAGGCACTGCGCGTCTTCGGTGTCGATGCAATTGGTCTCGACAAGGTCGACAGGGCGATCCTCAACGCGCTGTGCGAACGGTTCGGCGGCGGGCCCGTCGGTCTCACCACGCTCGCAATCGCGGTCGGGGAGCAACCCGAGACGGTCGAGGACGTGTACGAGCCGTTCCTCATCCAGCAGGGCCTCATCGCGCGGACGCCGCGCGGACGGGTGGCGATGGACGCCGCGTGGCGGCATCTGTCCAGCCCGTAGCCTTTCGGCGTGCGACTGTCGGACATCGATTACGACCTGCCCGACGAACTGATCGCGCAGAAGCCGGCGGAGCCACGTGACTCCTCGCGCCTGCTCGTCGACAGGGGTCCCGCGGCGCCGGACCACATGGGCATGACCGACATCGCGGACCTGCTCGGACCCGGTGACGTCCTCGTGGTGAACGACACCCGGGTCCTGCCGGCGCGGTTGATGCTGCAGCGCTCGACGGGTGGTGCAGCCGAGGTCTTGCTCCTCGAGCCCCTGGACGACGGCCGCCGCCGCTGGGAGGCCCTGGTACGGCCCGCCCGCAGGCTGAAAGAGGGGGAGGTGCTCGAGTTCTTCGGCAAGCGCGTGGCGCGGGTGGGAACGCGCACGGAGGCGGGGGACACGTTCGAGGTGGAGATCCTGGATGACGTGCCCCTCGCGTTGATCGAGCGGATCGGGTCGATGCCGCTTCCCCCGTACATCCGCGGTTCGCTGAAGGACAAGGAGAGGTACCAGACGGTGTACTCGCGGGACGCCCGCAGCGCCGCCGCACCGACTGCCGGACTCCATTTCACCGAGGAACTTCTCGCCCGTGTCACGGCGAGGGGTGTCACCATGGTGCGGGTGGAACTGGTGGTCGGTCTCGACACGTTCAAGCCGGTCACGGAGGAGGACCCGCTGAACCACAGGATCCACACCGAGACGTACTCGGTCCCGCAAGAGACGATTGCCGCGTGTGCGGCGGCGGAACGGGTGGTGGCGGTCGGCACCACCGCGGCCAGGGCGCTCGAGTCGGCAGCCGCCACCGGCAACCTGTCGGGCCGCACGTCCCTGTTCATCACGAGAGGGCACGAGTGGAGGACCGTGGACCTCCTGCTCACGAACTTCCACATGCCGAGGACGTCGCTCCTTCTCATGGTCGATTCGTTCGTCGGGCCCCGCTGGCGGCGGTTGTACGCAGAGGCCGTGAGGGAGCGCTACCGCTTCCTGTCCTTCGGTGACGCGATGCTCCTCGACCGCAGCCTGGGCGGTGAGTGATGTTCGGTGTGCGCCACGTCCAGTCCGCGGTGGAGGGTGCCGCCCGCGCCGGGACCGCCACCACCGCCCGCGGCAGCTACGAGACCCCGTGCTTCATGCCCGTGGGCACGCGCGGCGCAGTCAAGTACCTGAGTGCCGACGATTACGCCTCGCTCGGCGCACGCATCGTCCTCGGCAACACGTACCACCTGATGCTGCGCCCCGGCGCCGATGTCATCGAACGTTTCGGTGGTCTCGGCCGGTTCGCGGGGTGGGACGGACTGACACTCACCGACTCAGGAGGGTTCCAGGTGTTCTCCCTCGACCCGAAGGTGGACGATGAAGGTGTCACGTTCAAGTCCACGTATGACGGGTCGATGCACCGGTTCACTCCCGAGATCGCCGTCGGCGTGCAGGAGAGAATCGGTGCGGACATCCAGATGGTGCTCGACGTGTGCACCTCTCTGCCGGCCTCGGACGCCGAAATCAGGATCGCACTGGAGCGCACCCATGCATGGGCCATCCGTGCGCGCGCGGCCCATTCGCGCCCGGACCAGTCGCTCTTTGGCATCGTCCAGGGAGGCATCCACGCGGCGATGCGGCGCGAGAGTGCGCAGCGCACGGTGGACGTCGGCTTCGACGGGTACGCCATCGGCGGGCTGTCGGTGGGGGAGACGCGCGGGGAGATGCTCCCCGCCCTCGCGGCCGCCGTGGAGCACCTGCCGGCAGACCAGCCCAGGTACCTGATGGGCGTGGGCGACCCGGCGTCCCTGGTGGAGGCCGTCGCCCTGGGGGTCGACCAGTTCGACTGCGTCCTGCAGACCAGGCTCGGCAGGCACGGGACGGCACTGACGTCCGAGGGAAAGCTCCACGTGAAGAACGCCCGTTTCGCACTGGATGACTCACCCCTCGACCCGACGTGCGCCTGCTGGGTGTGCGCGCGTCATTCGCGCGGGTACGTTCGCCATCTCATGCAGGCCGGCGAGCCCACCGCCTCCCGTCTCGTGTCGGTCCACAACATCTCGTGGACCCTCCAGTTGATGGACAGGATCAGGGCCGCCATCACGGACGGCACGTTCGGGGCCCTGCGTCGGGAGATTCTCGGCGTCTGGGGCTGAGGGGTCCCGCGCAGGCCCGAGTCGCTAGGCTCAGGCTCCGTGATTTCCACCATTGCCGCAGAAACGACCACCAGCAACTCGAGCGGAGGCGGAGCAGTCTTCCAGCTCGTCTTCTTCGGGGCGATCTTCGCCGGAATGTACTTCCTGCTGCTGCGCCCCCAGCGCAAGCGCATGAAGGAGACGCAGTCACTCCAGTCCAGCCTTGCCGAGAACGACGAGGTCATCCTCAACTCGGGCATCTACGGCTTCATCACCATGATCGAGGGTGACATCGTGTGGCTCGACATCGCTGACGGCCACGGCACCGAGCGCATCGAGATCCGGGTGTCGCGCGGTTCTGTCGCACGCAAGACCCAGCCCGCCGAGACCAAGTAGGTCCCATGCCCCGCCGGCTCGTTGTCACACTGCTCCTCACCGTGCTCGTCACGGGAGGGCTGTTGGTGGGCAACCTGATCGCGGGCAACTCCCCGGCGCTCGGCCTTGACCTGCAGGGTGGGGCCTCGGTCACGCTGATACCGGACGGGGAGTACGACGAGGTCGCAATCGGCGTCGCCGTCGAGGTGATCAGGCAGCGGGTGGACTCGATCGGCGTGGCCGAACCCGAGATCATCCGCCAGGGTTCGACGGTGGTCGTCAATCTCCCCGGTGTGAAGGACCAGCAGCGAGCACTCGAGCTCGTGGGCCGCACCGGCGAGGTGCAGCTGCGCCCGGTCCTCGGACAGGCCGAAAATGAAGAGTCGACAACCACGACGGTTGCCGGCGCAACAACGACGACCGTCGCCGGTGCGTCGGGCACGGTGCCGCCATCGCCGGACACCACCCTCGCCGAGCCGTCGGGAGGTCTCGGGAGCTCGCGTGCCCCCGGTGCCGACCCCACCACGACCACCATCGCACCGCCGCCGGCCGAGGGGGAAGGTGGCGCCGACCCGAACGGTCTCCAACCCGGCCAGGAAGTGCTGCCCGCCGCGAAGGGCAACACGATCTATCTCGTCGGGCCCACAGCCGCGAACGGCGAGGTGTTCGAGAAGGAAGCGACGGCAGACATCTCCCAGGGAGGCTGGGCGGTCAGTGTCAACCTGCGCGGCGGCGCGGGGGGCGAGGACATCTGGAATGCGCTCGCCAAGAAGTGCTTCGACGGGGGCGCGGAATGCCCCACGAAGCAGGTCGCGATAGTGCTCGACGGGGAGGTGATCTCTGCGCCGGTCGTCCAGACGCCCGATTTCAACGGGTCGGTGCAGATCACCGGTGACTTCACGGAGAAAGAGGCCCGTGACCTGGCCAAGATCCTCCAGTTCGGTGCCGTCCCGGTGCGCTTCGACACGCCCACCGTCCAGACCGTGTCGGCAACGCTCGGCAAGGACTCTCTGAACGCCGCGATCGTGTCCGGACTTCTCGGCGTTCTCCTCGTGCTCGCCTTCCTCGTCTTCTATTACCGCCTCATCGCACTCGTGGTCGTCGCCGGACTCGGGGTCTCGGGCATGCTCCTGTGGAGCGTGATCTCTTGGCTCTCGAAAACGAACGGTCTCGCGCTGACCCTCTCGGGTGCGGCGGGCATCATCGTCTCCATCGGCGTCACCGTGGACTCCTACGTCGTGTTCTTCGAGCGCCTGAAGGACGACGTCCAGAGCGGCCGCACACTGCGCAACTCGGCTGTGCGCGGTTTCGAGAGCGCGTGGCGCACCATCCTCGCCGCTGACACCGTCTCGCTCCTCGGTGCGGTCATTCTCTGGTGGCTCACCGTCGGTTCGGTGCGGGGATTCGCGTTCTTCCTCGCGCTGTCCACGATCTCCGACATGGTCGTGTCCTATTTCTTCACGCGGCCGACTGTCCTGCTGCTGTCCCGAACCAGACTGATGAACAAGGGCCGCGTCCTCGGTGTTCGCCCTGCCCTCACCGCAGCGGAGGTGAACTGATGGCCGGACGCTGGCAACGGCTCTACCGCGGCGAGTCCACGATCGATTTCTACGGTCGTCGCCGTTTCGGGTTCTTCTTCTCTGCCGCGCTCCTTCTCGTGGCAGTCGTGTCCCTTTTCGCCCAGGGGCTCAACCTCGGCATCGACTTCAAGGGCGGGGTCGCGTGGGAGGCCCCCGTCAGCGGACAACTCACCATCGAGTCCGCGAAGGTCATCCTCGAGGACGCAGGCATCGACGAGACGTCGGCCAAATTCCAGTTGCTGAGCTCTGCTGCGGACCAGCGCCTGCGTATCCAGGCGGGCGAGCAGACGGAGGCCGTGCAGAAGGACGTGCAGGACAGACTCGCCGCCAAGGCAGGGTCCGGCGAGGACAGCGTGAGCGTGGCCACGGTCAGCTCGACCTGGGGTCGCAGCATCACCAACAAGGCGATCCGTGCCCTTCTCGTGTTCATGCTCTTCGTCTCGATCTTCATCTCCTGGAGGTTCGAGTGGGGCATGGCCCTGTCGGCCATCGCTGCAATGGTCCATGACGTCGGCATCAGTGTCGGCGTCTACTCGGTGCTCAGGCTGGAGGTCACCCCGGCGACGGTCGTGGCTTTCCTGACGATCCTCGGTTTCTCCCTCTACGACACGATCGTGGTGTTCGACAAGGTCCACGAGAACTCGGCCCGCTTCTCCGGCAGCAGGGTGTCCTCGGGGGATGTCATCAACGTCTCGATGAACCAGGTGCTCATGCGCTCGCTGAACACGAGCATCGCCGCCGTCCTGCCCGTTTTCAGCCTCCTCGTGCTCGGATCCGGGGTCTTCGGCGCGGTCGCACTCCGCGAGTTCGCGCTCGCTCTCCTCGTGGGTCTCTCCACCGGCGCCTACTCCTCGATCTTCATCGCGTCGCCCCTGCTCGGGCTGCTGAAGAACCGTGACCCGCGGTACAGGCCGTACCGGTCGCACCTGTCGACCGGGCCGGAGATGGCCCACCTGATGGCCACCGGTGCTCCCGCCAGCCGCAGGGGAGCCTTTGTCACTGCCGTCAGCGACACCGAGGCATCCCCGGAGGTCGCCGCGGCTGTCGCCGAGTCCGTGCTGAGCCACCCCCCGCGTCCGCGCAAGAGGGTGCGTCGCTAACCTTCACGCATGGGCACAGCCGACCGCGTCCTCCCGTGGCGACGGCACCACAGCGCGCCGATCGAGGAACTCGCCCCCCTGCTCGGGTCCTACCGCAGGCGGCACCCGCGCCAGTCCGTCGCTCTGGTCAACAGGGCCTACGAGACCGCCCGCCGCGCCCACCAGAACCAGATGAGGTCCTCGGGGGAGGCGTACATCAACCACCCGATCGCGGTCGCCAGGATCGTCGCTGACATCGGTCTCGACGAGGTCTCCCTCGCAGCTGCGCTCCTCCATGATGCTGTCGAGGACACCGAGATCACGCTCGAGGACGTCCAGCGCGACTTCGGCGACGAGGTGGCGGGGATCGTGGACGGTGTCACGAAACTGGAGCGCCTGCAGTTCGACTCGCGCGAGGAGCAACAGGCGGCAACGATGCGCAAGATGCTCGTGGCCATCGCCCGCGACATACGCGTCCTCGGCATCAAGCTCGCGGACCGCCTGCACAACATGCGCACGCTCGCCGGCATGCCCGTCGAGAAGCAGCAGCGGGTCGCCCAGGAGACGCTCGACATCGACGCGCCGCTCGCCCACCGTCTGGGCATGCAGGACATGAAACAGCAGCTCGAGGATCTCGCGTTCTCCGCCCTCTACCCGAAGCGCTTCGCCGAGCTGGACCATCTCGTCTCCAGTCGGACGCCGGAGAGGGACGTCTACCTGGCGAAGGCGATCGCCGAGGTCCAGGGCAGGCTCGCCGATGTGAACATCGCCGGCGAGGTCACGGGGCGGGGGAAGCACCTCTGGAGCATCTACGAAAAGATGGTCCAGAAGGACCGTGACTTCGACGAGATCTTCGACCTGAACGCGATCCGGATCATCGTGGACAACGTCCGTGACTGCTACGGGGCGCTCGGTTGCATCCACGGCAAGTGGCGCCCGGTGGTCGGCAGGTTCAAGGACTACATCGCCATGCCGAAGTTCAACCGGTACCAGTCGCTCCACACCACCGTGATCGGCCCGGGTGGCAAGCCGCTCGAGGTGCAGATCAGGACGAGGGAGATGCACGAACAGGCGGAGTTCGGTGTCGCCGCCCACTTCGGCTACAAGCACGGCACCGACTCGAGCGACCTGGACTGGCTGAACAGGATCATCGACTGGCAGTCGGAGATGCTCGACCCGGACCAGTTCATGGCCGACCTGAAGACCGACCTCGAGCAGGAGGAGGTCTTCGTGTTCACGCCGAAGGGGCGGGTCATCACCCTCCCCGTCAACTCAACCCCGGTCGACTTTGCCTACGCCGTCCATACCGAGGTCGGCCACTCGTGCATCGGTGCCCGTGTGAACGGCAGGCTCGTCTCGCTCGACTCGTCGTTGTCGTCTGGGGACACCTGCGAGATCTTCACCTCGAAGGTCGAGGACGCGGGCCCCTCGCGCGACTGGCTGGGTTACGTGCAGTCCCCGCGCGCGACGAACAAGATCAAGCAGTGGTTCTCCCGCGAGCGACGCGAGGACATGGTCGAGGCGGGCCGCGAGGAGCTGGCGGCGGAACTGCGACGGGAGGGCCTGCCGGTGCAGCGCATCTGGTCCTCTGACGCATTCCTCGAGCAAATGGAGGCGCTCAACTTCACGGACGTCGACTCGCTCCTCGCCGCGATCGGCGAGCACCATGTCTCGGCGCGCGGATTCGCCCAGCGCATCGGCAGGTCCGTGCGCCACGAGTCGAGCGACGAGCAGCTCGCCATGCCGATGCGGGCGGACCGGACCGACGGCATCCCGCGCTCGACGACCGGCATCCACGTGGAGGGTCTCGACGACGTCCTCGTGCGTCTGTCCCGTTGCTGCACCCCCGTGCCGGGTGACGACATCATCGGGTTCGTCACGAAGGGCCGCGGGGTCAGCGTGCACAGGGCCGACTGTGCGAACGCCATGAACCTTGCCGGTGACGAGCCCGCGAGGCTCATCGAGGTCGAATGGTCGGGCGCGACCCCGGGCGCGGTCTTCAGGGCCGGGGTGGAGGTTGTCGCCCTCGACCGCAGCAGGCTCCTGCGTGACGTGGCGAACGCCCTCTCGGAGCAGCACGTCAACATCGTTGCCTGCAGCACCCACACCGGCCAGGACCGCGTGGCAAAGAT
The DNA here is from genome assembly GCA_005788205.1 of Actinomycetota bacterium. GTDB lineage: Bacteria > Actinomycetota > Acidimicrobiia > Acidimicrobiales > Ilumatobacteraceae > UBA2093. The sequence continues at coordinate 63,795 of SXYT01000076.1, forward strand.
GCGTTTCGAGTTCGAGCTCGGCGACCCGAACCACCTCGACGCGGTCCTGCGGATGATCAAGGGGATCGATGCCGTCTACGACGCATATCGCATCGTGCCCGGCGGCTCCGCGGACTAGTCTTCGCTGTCGTGCCGAGTTTCCAGACCAGCCCGGGTACCCGCGACATCCTGCCGCCCCAGGCCGGGCGCTGGCGCGCGCTCTCCGACATCTTCGCGGACATCGTCCAGTCCGCCGGTTACGAGTGCATCATCCCGCCGATGTTCGAGGATCTCGGTGTCTTTCTCCGGATCGGCGACGCGACGGACATCGTGACGAAGGAGATGTACGACTTCGTCGACAAGGGTGACCGCCACATCGCGCTCCGGCCAGAACAGACCGCAGGTGTGTGCAGGGCCTTTGCCCAGCACCGTCCCGTCACACCGTGGAAGGTCTGGTACTCGGGACCCAACTTCCGCTACGAAAAGCCCCAGGCAGGTCGTTACCGCCAGTTCGACCAGGTCGGCGTCGAGGTTCTCGGCAGCGATGACGCCCTCCTCGACGCAGAGGTCATCTCGCTCGCCTGGCAGTTCTTTGCCCGCCTCGGTCTTGTCGGGGTGGAGCTCGTCGTCAATTCCCTGGGCGAGGCCGACGAGCGCGCGGCGTACATCGAGGCGCTGCGGGCCCACCTCGAGTCGCACCGGGGCGAGTTGTCGGAGGAGTCCGTCGCGACACTGTCGCGCAACCCGTTGCGGGTCCTCGACTCGAAGCGCCGCCAGGACGCATCGGTGATCGCCTCAGCCCCGCGCATCTCGGCCCACCTGTCCGTTGCCTCCTCGTCCCACTTTGCCGCCGTCCTTGCCGGGCTGGATGCCCTCGGTGTGCCGTACCGCGTGGACGAAATGCTGGTCCGTGGCCTCGACTACTACCGGCGCACCACGTTCGAGTTCGTGTCGCTCTCGCTCGACGGGTCGCAGAACGCCGTGGGCGGCGGCGGCAGGTACGACGGTCTGGTGGAGGATCTCGGTGGTCCCGCGACCGGCGGGGTCGGTTTCGCCATCGGCGTCGACCGGACGCTCCTTGCCTGCGATGCGGAGGGCGTGTTCGATGCGGGGTCCCTCGCTCTCGACGCTTTCGTCGTGGACGTGACCGACGGGCTCGCCGCCACGAGGCTCGCCGAGGCACTGCGGGCAGCGGGCTACAGCACCGACAGGGCCTTTGACGGGCGCAGCATGAAGTCACAGATGAAGGCCGCCGACCGCAGCGGTGCGGCAATGGCAGTGATCGTCGGGCCCGACGAGGCAGCATCGTCCACCTGCACGGTCCGTAACCTTGCCACCTCGGAACAGGTGTCGGTCCCGCAGTCGGGCCTCGTCGCCCATGTCGCCGCCGCGCTCGGCCCCCGCACCCCCCGGAGGAACCCCCAATGAAGCCAACTGCGATGCGCACCCACATGTGCGGCGAACTGCGCGAGTCCGACATAGGCCGGCAGGTGTCACTCTGCGGCTGGGTGGGACGTCGCCGTGAGCACGGCGAGCATCTCGCGTTCGTGGACCTGCGGGATCACACGGGAATCATCCAGTGCGTCATCGACACCGGGGCGGACGTGCGCAGCGAGTACGTCGTGCGCATCACGGGTGTGGTGCGGGCCCGGCCCGGGGGCACCGCGAACGATGCCCTCCCCACCGGGGCGGTCGAGGTGGGTGAGTGCGCCGTTGAGATCCTGAACGTTGCCGAGCCGCCCCCGTTCCCCGTGGACGCGCGTGCCGACGACGTGGACGAGGCGATCAGGCTCAAGCACCGGTACATCGACATCAGGCGGGAGCGGATGCAGCGAAACCTGCGCCTGCGTGCCGCCATCAACAGTGCCATCCGGCGCGAGATGGAGCAGAACGGCTTCCTGGAGGTGGAGACACCTTTCCTCATGCCGTCCACCCCGGAGGGTGCCCGGGAGTTCCTCGTGCCGTCGCGCAAGGAGCCGGGCTCGTTCTTCGCCCTGCCGCAGTCGCCGCAACTGTGGAAGCAACTGCTGATGGTCTCCGGTGTGGATCGCTACTACCAGATCGCCCGCTGCCTGCGTGACGAGGACCTTCGCGCTGACCGTCAGTACGAGTTCATGCAGCTGGATGCCGAGATGTCGTTCGTGTCCCAGGATGACGTGCTCGAGTACATCGGCAGGGCGGTCGTGGCGGCGGCGGAGGCCGTGACGGGGGAGCGCCCTCCCGAGATCGAGCGCATCACGTGGCGCCAGGCGATGGAGCGGTTCGGTGTGGACAAGCCGGACCTGCGCTTCGGGCTCGAGTTGACCGAACTCACGCACGTCTTTGCGGGCACCGAGTTCAAGGCGTTCGCCGGTGCCGGCTCGATCAAGGGGATCTGTGTCCGTGCATCCGAGTACCCGGAGGCCGCGGCGTTCGGCCGCAACAAACTCGACGCGCTCACGGACCGGGCAAAGAAGATCGGCGCGAAGGGTCTCGTCTGGATCAAGGTCAACGGGGCGGACCTGGAGTCACCCGTCGCCAAGTTCCTGTCCGACAGCGAGAAGTCGTCTCTCATCGCGGCCATGGGTGCGGGTGACGGGGACCTCATCCTCATCGTGGCCGACGAGTGGTCGACCACGTGCGAGGTCCTCGGCCAGCTGCGCAATGATATCGGCCGTCCGCCCGTGCACGAGGGCCCGTACAGGTACGTGTGGGTCACGGAGTTCCCGTTGTTCGTGGGGCTCGACAAGACGACCGGCAAACCCGTCCCCGGGCACCACCCGTTCTGCCACCCGCACCCGGATGATCTCGCTCTCTTCGAGACCGATCCGCTGGGGGTGCGTGCGCTGGCGTACGACCTGGTGCTGAACGGCTGGGAGCTCGGCTCGGGCTCCATCCGCATCCACGAGCCCGCCCTCCAGCGGCGTGTGTTCAACATCCTCGGTATCGACGATGCCGAGGCCGACAAGCGGTTCGGGTTCTTCCTCCAGCCGTTCCGTTTCGGGGCGCCGCCCCACGGCGGGTTCGCCTTCGGCATCGACAGGCTGGCGGCGATTCTCGCTGGCGAGGAGAACATCCGCGAGGTGATCGCGTTCCCGAAGACCCAGAGCGGTGCAGACCCGTTGACGAACGCACCCACCCCGGTCGACGCGAAGCACCTGGCCGAACTGGGCCTGCGCATCCTGCCCCCGCCTGCGTCCTCCTGAGCACGGATGGGCGACGACACGCTGTTCTCCGCCGCTGCGCGGGAGCGTCTCGCCCAGCGGTCGCCCCTGGCGGCCCGGTTGCGACCGCGCACGCTCGACGAGGTCGTCGGCCAGGAACACCTGACAGCACCCGGGCGCCCGCTGCGCAGGCTGGTCGAGGCCGATGCACTCTCGTCGGTCATCCTGTGGGGTCCGCCCGGAACGGGGAAGACGACGATCGCGGGGATCATCGCCGGCACCACGGAGCGCGAGTTCGAGCGGCTCTCGGCCGTGACAGCGGGAGTGAAGGACATCCGCGAGGTGATCGAGCGCGCGAACGACCGCATCGGCCAGTACTCGCGCTCGACACTCGTCTTCGTCGACGAGATCCACCGGTTCTCGACCACGCAGCAGGACGCGCTCCTGCACGCCGTGGAGAGCGGCCTGCTGACGCTCATCGGCGCGACCACGGAGAACCCGTCGTTCTCGGTGAACCCGGCCCTGCGCAGCAGGTCCACCGTCTTTCGTCTCCACCCCGTCGGGGAGGAGGCACTTGTCGCGGTCCTGCACAGGGGTCTCGAGGCTGAGGGCCGCACGGCAGATGACGGAGTGCTCGAGCGCATCGCAGCGCGTTGCGCCGGTGACGCGCGACAGGCACTCACCGCGCTCGAGGTCGCCTGTGCGATCTCCGGTGCAGGACCGGTGGGAATGGAGGAGGCTGCCGCCGCACTCGACACGAGCGTGCAGAGGTTCGACCGTGACGCCCACTACGACATCGCGTCACCGTTCATCAAGTCGATGCGGTCCGGCGATGTCGATGCCGCACTCCACTGGCTGGCCCGGATGGTGGAGGGCGGTGAGGACCCGCGATTCGTCGCGCGCCGGCTCGTGATCTTCGCGAGCGAGGACGTCGGCACCGCCGACCCGCTGGCACTGCCCGTCGCATCGGCTGCCGCCACCGCCGTGGAGATGGTCGGCATGCCCGAGGCGCTGCACAACCTGGCCCACGCGGTCGTCCACCTCTCGCTGGCGCCGAAGAGCAGGGCAGTCACCTCGGCGGTGTGGGCGGCGATCGCGGACGTCAGGGAGGGACGCACTGGTGAGGTGCCCCCGATCGGGCCGGACACGACCTCGTTCCGTCCGTTGGGACGGCCCGACCTGTCCTACTACCGTGAGGACGATGTTTAGGCGCATGTTCTGGTTCCTCCTCGGGGCGGTCTGCGGGGTGCTGGGCGTGGCGTGGGCACGGCGCAAGACGGACGAACTTCGCGAGGCCATCACTGTCGAGTCAGTCGCGCGTCTCGGCGCGCGCACGGCCGTCGCTCTCTGGCAACGGCTCTCCATCTTTCTTGTCGGCGTGGCCACCTACGTGACGGGCAGGCGCGACACCGGGGACGGACCCGTCGCGCCCGCGCCTGTCACCACCACGTCGACGACGCAGCGACGCCATATTGCACCCCAGCCGCGCAACACCCACAGATAGGCTCCTGTGTCCATGGCGACCGGAAGAGAACCGCAGTCCGTAGACGAGATCCGCGGTGCCTTCACGTCCTTCTTCGCGGAGCGGGCCCACTCGGTGGTTCCCTCGGCCAGCCTGATACCGCACGACCCCACCTTGCTCTTCACGGTCGCCGGGATGGTCCCGTTCAAGCCCTACTTCCTGGGTGACGAGGCCGCGCCGTACTCCCGTGCAGTGAGCGTGCAGAAGTGCGTGCGTGCCGGGGGCACGCACAACGACCTCGATGACGTGGGACGCACGAAGCGCCACCTGGTCTTCTTCGAGATGCTCGGCCCTTTCTCGTTCGGTGACGACTTCAAGTCGGATGCGAGCCCGGGGGCCTGGGCGCTCGTGACGGAGAGGCTC
>SXYT01000077.1 GCA_005788205.1 Actinomycetota bacterium
GGCAGGGGCCGCCACGGCGGCGGTGCTTTCTCCGGCAAGGACCCATCGAAGGTCGACCGTTCCGCCGCGTACGCCGCGCGTTGGGTCGCCAAGCACGTCGTCGCATCCGGAGCGGCCAGTCGGTGCGAGGTCCAGGTGGCATACGCGATCGGCGTTGCACACCCCGTGAGCATCCTCGTCGAGACGTTCGGCTCGAACAACGTGAGCGAGGAGTCGATCGAGGAGGCAGTGCGGCAGGTGTTCGACCTGCGCCCGGCGGCAATCGTGCGGGATCTCGATCTCAAGCGCAACATCTACAAGAAGACGGCGGCATACGGTCACTTCGGCCGCAACGAGCCCGAGTTCACCTGGGAAAAACTCTCCCGTCTGGCTGACTTCAAGTCGGCCGTGAAGCTCTGACAGACGCATCTCTCGTCGCACGGGTCGTCCCGGACGTCACCGGGATCGACCGCACCTTCGACTATCTCGTGCCGTCCCGGCTCGGGGACGCAGCCAGGCCCGGGACGGTCGTGCGCGTGGACCTGAACGGCCGGCGCGTCGACGGCTGGATCGTCGCCACCGGGCCGCACGGGTCGGCGGGCTTCGACGAGGTCCCGGTCGACCGACTCTCGCCGCTCCTCGACATCGCCACACTCGGTGTCGCCGAAGAAGTGGTCGGGCTGTGCGGCTGGATCGCGCACCGGTGGGCAGGTCCACTGCGCAATGTCCTGCGGTCCGCCACACCCGAGCGCAAGCGGCGGCGTTCCGTGCTGGCGCACCGCGGGAGTGCGGCGGCTGTCGATGATGCCGCCACGATCGCATTCCGGTCCCTGCCTCCGGCGGGCGGGGTGATGGAGGTCCCCCCGCTCGTGTCCGCCCTGTCGGTGGTGCATGCGGCAGCAGGCCTCGGCACCGTGCTGGTGGTGTGCCCGACCATCAGGATGGCCCGTCTCGGGGCGGCGTCCCTGCGCCGCCGGGGTCTCACCACCGCCGAACTGCCGGCACAGGTCGACGCGGCGCTCGCGGGTGTGGATGTCGTGATCGGCGCGCGCTCAGCCGTGCTCGCAGGTTGCGGGGGACTCGCGGCGATCGTGGTGATCGACGAGCACGAGGAGTCGTTCCACGAGGAGCGGGTGCCCACGTGGTGGGCCCCCGAGATCGGGTTGGAGCGAGGCCGGTCCGCGGGAATTCCCGTGGTGCTCGTCTCGCCGTGCCCCTCCGCACGCGCGGTGATGCTGCACGGCGAACCCACGCGGGTCGCGGCAGGGTCCGGGTGGCCCGAGATCACTGTTGTCGACCTCAATGACGTTCCCGTGGGGTCCTCCCTCCTGACCGGCCCGCTCCTCGACGCCGTGAAAGGTTCCGCACGCTCCACCCTGTGCGTGCTGAACACGAAAGGATCGGCACGGATGATGGTGTGCGCCTCGTGCAGGACCCTGCAGGTGTGCCCGGCGTGCTCCACGACCGAGGGTGCTGAGGGGGACCAGCTCGTGTGCCCAGCCTGCGCACATGCCCGCGTGGGTGCCTGTCTCGACTGCGGCCGCACGAAGATGTCCACCGTGCGTGCCGGCACGGCAAAGTTGCGCGATGAGCTCGCCGCCAACTCCCGGTTGCCTGTCCGCGAGGTGACGGCAACAACGGCGGACCTCGGCGGGGAGGCACAGGTGTACGTGGGCACAGAGGCCCTGCTGCACCGTGTCTCGTCGGCGGGCACCGTCGTGTTCCTGGATGTGGACAGGGATCTCTCGGCCCCGCGAATGACGAGCGGTCGCGAGGTGCTCGCGGCTGTCGCCCGCGCGTCCCGGATCGTCGGGTCGTCGGGGCGAATCATCATCCAGTCCCGCCAGACCGCCCACCCGTTGCTCGTCGCACTTGCCTCCGGCACGACAGACGAATGGCGCCGCGCGGACACCGCGCTCGCCCGGTCCCTCGGTCTGGCACCCTTCGTCTCCGTGGCGGTCATCACGCTGCCCGACGGAGCTGATGTCCCCGCCGTCACCGGGCACCCATCAGTCCAGTGGACGCCGACGGGCAACGGAATCCTCGCACGGTCCGCCGACCACGCCGACCTGTTGGCATTCGTCGCCGGCGTCAGATCTGCTGTCGACGGCCGTGTGCGCGTCGCGGTCAACCCTGCGCGGGTCTGACCCCGAGCACACGGAATCCCTTCGCACTCGACAGGCGCGTGGCAGGCAGTCCCTGTGCCACCAGCCATTTCTGGAGCGAGTCCGACCCGAGGTGCCGACCGATTACGAGCAGCGCGAGTGCACCCGGGGCGAGACGGGTGAGCCAGTGCAGCAGCAGCGAATGGAGTGCCTCCTTGCCGATGCGCACCGGCGGGTTGGAGCAGACGAGCGCGAACGATGTCCCGTCGGGGCATTCCTCGGGGCGGCAGGCGGTGATGTTCGTGAGGCCGTTCGCGGCCGCGTTCGCCGCGCACAGCCCGACAGCCCGGGTATTGGTGTCGACGGCCCAGACCCTGCGGCCGGGGAAGCGCGCCGCGAGAGCGAGGGCCACCGGGCCGGCACCGCACCCGATGTCGAGGAGGTCGCCTGCGGGAGGGACCGAGCCTGGATCGAGATTGTTGATGTGCCCGATGAGGAGTGCTGTCGCCTTGTCGAGCGAGCCGTGGCTGAACACCCCTGCGTCGGACTCCACGGTGATGTCGCCGCAGGCCCCGCGGAAGACGTACCGCACAGGCCGGGAGGGAGCTGCCTGCTCCGCGTCGAAATAGTGCGAACCCGTCGGGTCAGTTCCACCCACCGCCACACCCTATGTCGGTAGCCTCGGGGGCGTGGGATACGACATCCGGACATACGGGGACCCGGTCCTCGCCGCGGTCGCCGACGAGGTGGAGAACATCGACGGCAAGCTCGTGCGGCTCTCGCAGGCGATGCTCCAGGCCATGTACAAGGCCCCGGGTCTCGGTCTCGCGGCACCACAGATCGGCGTGCAGAAGCAGATCTTCGTGTACGACATCGACGGTGAGCCCATCACGCTCATCAACCCCCGCATCGTCGAGTCCTCGGGGGAGTGGGTGTACGACGAGGGCTGCCTGTCGATACCGGGCCTTTATGTGGAGATGTTGCGTCCCAAGCAGGTGCTTCTCGAGGCGCTCGACATCAACGGAAACGACATCCGCGTCGAGGCCGACGAGCTCCTCGCCAGGCTGTTCCAGCACGAACTCGACCACCTGAACGGGGTGCTCATGTTCGACCGGATGACCGATGACCAACGCAAGCAGGCACTGATCGAGTACCGCAAGCTCGCCGACGGGGAGCTCCCGCGCGGGGAGAAACGCCACATCGGGTTGAAGTAGACCAGTGACGCCGCCGGCGCCAGTCGTCTTCCTCGGCACACCTGCAGCCGCCGTCACGGTGCTTGACGCGGTCGTCGGTGCGGGCCACCCCGTGGTTCTCGTTGTCACGCGTGCGGACGCACGTCGCGGCAGGGGAGCCGGGACCTCGCCCAGTCCCGTCAAGCAACGGGCCCTCGAACTCGGTCTGAGGGTCACCGACAGCCTGGAGGACCTGATGGCGGAAGATCTTCCGCCGGGGTGCACGGGGGTCGTCGTCGCCTACGGGCGGATCCTCCCCGCCGCAGTGCTCGAGAGGGTGCCGATGCTGAACGTGCACTTCTCGCTCCTGCCGCGCTGGCGTGGCGCAGCCCCTGTCGAACGGGCGATCCTCGCCGGGGACGGCGAGACGGGGGTGTGCATCATGGAGATGGAGGCGGGCCTCGACACGGGGCCGGTGAGGGCAACCGGGCGTGTGGCAATCGACGACACCGCGACGACGGTGTCACTCACGAACCTGCTCGCAGTGACGGGGGGCAGGCTCATGTGCGAGGTTCTCGCCGGTGAGCATCCCGTGGCTGTGGCACAGCCAGAGGGCCACACGTACGCGAGGAAGATCGAACCCGCCGACCTCGTGCTCGACTGGGACGAGCCCGCCGGGCAGGTTCTCCGGCGCGTGCGCGCAGTGAACGCGCACACCACAGTCGCGGGCCGGCGCCTGCGTGTGCTCGGGGCGGAACGGGCGGATGGCGCCAACGCGCCCGGTGAGTTGACCGCCGACGGGATCGTCGGCACGGGCGACGGGTGCGTGCGTCTGGTGGCGGTCCAGCCCGAGGCGCGTTCATTGATGAGTGCGGCGGACTGGCTGCGCGGCGCGACCTTCGCCCTGCCGTGCGTGCTCGGTCGGTAGGTTGGGGCGCATGCCGACCCCGCCGAACCAGCACATGGTCGCAAAGGTGCTGACCGTGAGTGACGGCGTCGTCGCGGGCACCAGGACCGACGTGTCCGGTGCAGCTCTCGTCGAGGTGCTCCGGTCGTCGGGCGCAACGGTCGTGGAGTCCGCCGTGTGCGCCGACGGCGCGGCCACGGTCGCCACCGAGTTGCTCAGGATGTCGGACGGTTTCGCGGGCTTGATCGTGACGACCGGGGGCACGGGGTTCTCCCCGCGTGACGAGACGCCCGAGGGGACCCGTGCGGTCATCGGACGCGAAGCACCCGGGCTCGCCGAGGCGATGAGGGCGGTGAACCCCCTCGGCCGCCTGTCGCGGGGGGTCGCAGGGGTGCGGGGGGAGTGCATCATCGTGAACACTCCCGGCTCGCCGAAGGGTTGCGTGGAACAGTTGGCAGCGGTGCTGGACGTGCTTCCCCATGCGGTCGCACTGCTCGGACAAAACCCCACGGACCACTGAGCCCTGCTCGCTAGCCTGACGCAGTGCTGAAACTCGTCCTCCCCAAGGGCTCACTGGAGAAGGCCACGTTCGACCTCTTCGAGGCGGCCGACCTCACGGTGACGCGGTCGTCCGACGTGGACTACAAGGCCTCGATCGCCGACCCCAGGATCGAGGATGTCCGCATCCTGCGTCCGCAGGAGATCCCCGTGTACGTCGCCGAGGGACTGTTCGACATCGGCATCACCGGCCGCGACTGGGTGGAGGAGACGTCGAGCGACGTTGTCAGCCTCGGCGAGTTGCGTTACTCGAAGGCCACGTCCATGCCCGTGCGGGTCATCGTGGCGGTGGCCGCGGACTCGCCGGCGCAGTCTGTTGCCGATCTCGGTGACGGCGTGAGGGTGACGACCGAGTACCCGGAGATGACGCGCCGGTACTTCGCCGAGCGCGGCGTGAAGGCCGACATCCGTCTCAGCTACGGGGCGAGCGAGGCCAAGATCCCCGACATCGCGGACTGCGTGGTCGACATCACCGAGACCGGGCGGGCGCTCCGCGCGGCGGGCCTGCGCATCATCGACACGATGCTCACCAGTTACACCGAGCTCATTGCCAACCGCTCGGCATGGGAGGACCCCGCCAAGCGCCACGCGATGGAGCAGGTTCTGACACTCCTGAACGGCACTCTCGAGGCGCGCGGGAAGGTGCTCCTCAAGCTGAACGTGGCGAGGGAGAAGATGGATGCCGTGCTCGGGCTCTTGCCGAGCGCGAAGTCCCCGACCGTGGCACAGCTCGCATCCGGCGACTTCGCGGTCGAGTCAGTGGTGGCAAAGGCGGGTATCAACACGCTCATCCCGGCACTCATCGATGCGGGCGCGTCCGACCTCCTCGAGATCCCGATCTCCAAGATCGTCCACTGAGGCCGCGGATGGCACTGACGGGCACTGTCACGGCGTTCGATGAGTCGTCGGGTCTCGGCACGGTCACGGCGGACGGGGGCACCGACTTCCCGTTCCACTGTGTGTCGATCGCGGACGGGTCCAGGTCCATCGAGCCCGGCACGCGTGTCAGTTTCGAGACCGGGTTCAGGGTGGCCCGCACCGAGGCCACGTCCATCGTGCGCCTCTGAGGGCCGGGGCTCAGCCGCGCGGCGTCTTCGCCCTCTCCACGTAGGCCATCTTGAGGGTCGCAAGGGCAGTCGCGAGAGTCTCGTGGCTCTCCCCGAGACGGCTGCCCAGACCGTCGACGAGGCACGAGACTGCATCGATGGCCAGTGCCGCGTCCGCGAGGCGCGGGGGCTCTGCGGTCAGATGGATGGCCGCGAGTTCATAGAGGCCCATCGCGTGGTTCGACACGACGATCTCGGCGGGCACCCCCGCGAGGCGTTCCCGGGTCTCGGCAAGTGCCTGCTCCAGTGCACCAGGGTCGAGGTCCCCCGGGCCGAATTCGTCGTCCATCGTGTGGTCCTGTGCCATCGGGCGGTACCCTAGTCGCCTGTCATA
>SXYT01000009.1 GCA_005788205.1 Actinomycetota bacterium
ATGACGCGTGCCTTGATCGGCAGCTTCTGCACTGCCTTCTCGAGCGCGGCCCGGGCCTGCTCCTCGTTGGGGAAGCTCAGCTCGAACAGGACGCGGCCCGGCCGGACCACGGCCACCCAGAACTCCGGGTTGCCCTTGCCGGAACCCATGCGGGTCTCGGCCGGCTTCTTCGTGACTGGCTTGTCGGGGAAGATGTTGATCCAGACCTTGCCACCACGCTTGATGGCTCGGGTCATGGCGATACGTGCGGCTTCGATCTGGCGGGCGGTGAGCCAGCCCGGCTCGAGAGCCTGGATTCCGTACTCACCGAAGGCGAGATCGCTCCCGCCCTTGGCCATGCCGTTCATGCGCCCGCGCTGCTGCTTGCGGTGCTTGACCTTCCTGGGCATCAACATGGTCAGTCCTCTCCCCGAAGCTTGGGTGTCTCGTGGGAGTCATGGAGGCGGCGCTCGATGGCCTCCTCCTCCTCGAGCAGGCGCTCGAACTCCGGGTCTGCCTCTTTCACGAGGGGTGTGACCTCCTCGGTCGGCTCGGCAACGCGGGGCCCGGCAGAGGACACGAACTTGCGTGCCTGCGCCGGCTGCTCCGACATGACCTGGCCGGAGGTCTCGCCGGCGGCCATTGCGGCCTCGCGCGAGATCTTGTCCTGGGACTGGGTCTTGTACGGGACGATGTCACCCTTGTACAGCCACACCTTCACGCCGACGCGGCCCGAACCGGTGCGCGCCTCGGGAGGGGCGACCGACAGATCGGCCAAGACCGCGTCCACATCCTGCGGTGCGGCGGCGATGCGCTGCTTCGCCTCGGCGAGCTTCGGCGGCAAGGTGTGGATCAACGTGTTCCCCGACAAGCCCGTCACGAAGACGCCGGCCGAGACCCGCTTGGGTTCGGGCAAGGGCAACCCGGAGTTCTGGGTCGCCGTCGTCAAGCCCGGCCGCATCCTGTTCGAGCTGTCGTACCCCGCACCAGACATCGCAAAGGCCGCTCTCGAGCGTGCCGTGCAGAAGCTGCCCATCAAGGCCCGCGTGATCTCGCGCGACGAGCCGATCTGACCGGAGGAAGAAACAGATGGCACGTTCACTCAACGATCTCCGGGACATGGATCTCGCGGCCCTCGTCGCAGAGCTCCGCGCGTCCAAGCAGGAGGCACTCAACCTGCGATTCCGCCACGCGACCGGCCAGCTCGACTCCCATGCCGAGCTGCGCGCCGTGCGCCGCTACATCGCCCGCATCAACACCCTCATCCGTGCGAAGGAAATCGCCGCGGCTGAGGCCGTCTCTAAGTGAGTAGCACAATGACCGACGCAACAACCACAGACCGCTCGGCCCGCAAGGTCCGCGAGGGTCTGGTCGTCTCCAACAAGATGAACAAGACCGTCGTGATCGCCGTCGTCGAGCGCGTGAGTCACAAGAAGTACGACAAGTTCGTGCTCCGCACCAAGAAGCTCTATGCGCACGACGAGGCGAACGACGCCCAGATCGGCGACCGCGTGCGCGTCATGGAGATCCGCCCGATGTCGAAGCTGAAGCGCTGGCGCATCACCGAGATCGTGGAGCGTGCGAAGTGATCCAGCAGGAATCCCGTCTCAGGGTCGCCGACAACAGCGGCGCCAAGGAAGTGCTCGTCATCAAGGTGCTCGGCGGCACTCGCCGTCGGTACGCCTCGATCGGCGACGTGTTCATCGGGACCGTCAAGGACGCGATCCCCGGTGCCGCCGTCAAGAAGGGCGAGGTCGTCCGCTGCGTCGTCGTGCGCGTGAAGAAGGAGAAGCGCCGCGCCGACGGCAGCTACATCCGCTTCGACGAGAACGCCGCCGTCCTCATCAAGGAGGATCTCACGCCGCGCGGAACCCGCATCTTCGGGCCCGTCGGCCGTGAGTTGCGCGACAAGAAGTTCATGCGAATCGTCTCGCTCGCACCGGAGGTGCTCTGACCATGAAACTGAAGAAGGGTGACGCCGTCATCGTCATCTCCGGCAAGGACAAGAACAAAGAGGGTGTTATCTCTGCCGTGCTGCCCAAGGAGAACAAGGTCATCGTGTCCGGGGTGAACACCGCGAAGCGGCACACGAAGGCCACGAAGGCCAACCAGAAGCCCGACATCATCGCGAAGGACCTGCCGATCGACGCATCAAACGTGATGCTCGTCGTCAAGGGCAAGCCCGCCCGGGTCGGTTACAAGACCAAGGCTGACGGCACCAAGGTGCGCGTCGCCAAGAAGACAGGAGACGAAGTCTGATGGCCACCGCCACCACTCCGCGCCTGAAGGAGCGCTACGAGACCGAGGTCAAGCAGGCACTGCTCACCCAGCTCGGGCTCGCGAACTCCATGCAGGTCCCCAAGCTCGACAAGATCGTCATCAACATGGGAGTCGGCAAGGCCACCCAGCAGCCTTCGCTGCTCGAGGGCGCCGTCGCCGACCTCACGCTGATTTCCGGCCAGAAGCCCATCGTCACGAAGTCGCGCGACTCCATCGCCAACTTCAAGCTCCGCGAGAACCAGGCGATCGGCTGCAAGGTCACCCTGCGCGGCGACCGTATGTGGGAGTTCTTCGACCGTCTCCTCGCAGTGGCAATCCCGCGAATCCGCGACTTCCGCGGCCTGCCGGCCCACTCCTGGGACGGCCGCGGCAACTACACGTTCGGTCTCGCCGAGCAGACGGTGTTCCCGGAGATCGATTACGACAAGATCGACGCCCCCCGCGGCATGGACATCACGATCGTCACCACGGCGACCACGGACGAGCAGGGCAGGGCCCTTCTCGACGCGTTCGGTTTCCCCTTCAAGCGCGGCAACGAGGGTGGAGCCCCCGCGCGCAAGAAGGCAAAGGGCCGCGGCCCCGTCCGCGGCGGCAAGAAGAAGTAGGCAGGAAGAACATGGCAAAGAAGTCCCTCATAAACAAGGCGAACGCCACCCCCAAGTACAAGGTGCGTGCCTACACGCGCTGCCGCAAGTGCGGACGCGCCCGTTCGGTGTTCCGCAAGTTCGGCCTCTGCCGCGTGTGCCTCCGCGAGATGGCGCATGCGGGCGAGATCCCGGGCATCACGAAGGCGAGCTGGTGAGGTAACGACATGATGACTGATCCCATCGCCGACATGCTGACCCGCATCCGCAACGCGAACACCGCGTTGAAGGAGATCGTGGTCATGCCCTCGTCGAAGCAGAAGGTTGCGCTCGCCGAGATCCTCAAGAAGGAGGGCTACATCGCGGACTTCGCCGTGGCCCCTGCCTCGGCCGGTCCCGGCAACTCGCTGACCATCCAGATGAAGTACTCCGATGATCGTCACCGCACGATCAGCGGGCTCACCCGCGTGTCGACCCCGGGTCTGCGCGTGTACCGCAACTCCGCTGCGGTCCCGCGCGTCCTCGGTGGCCTCGGTGTCGCTGTCCTGTCCACCAGCCAGGGGCTCATGACCGACCGCGAGGCGCGCAAGCGCAAGGTCGGCGGCGAAGTCCTGTGCTTCGTCTGGTGACCACGGTCCGAAAGTAGGAAACGAACATGTCACGAATCGGCAAGGCCCCGATAAACATCCCGAGCGGCGTCGAGATCTCGATCGCCGGCCGCACCGTCACCGTCAAGGGCCCGAAGGGCACGTTGTCGCGTGACATCCCCGGCGACATCGTGGTTCGCAAGGAGGACAACACCCTCCTCGTCGAGCGCCCGAACGACGAGCGCAACAACCGCTCGCTGCACGGTCTCTCGCGCACCCTGGTCAACAACCTGGTCGTGGGCGTCACGGAGGGCGTCACCAAGGAGCTCGAGATCGTCGGCGTCGGCTACCGCGCCGAGGCACAGGGCCAGAACCTGCGTCTCGCCCTCGGGTTCTCGCACCCTGTCATCGTCCCCGCGCCCGACGGCATCTCGTTCGAGATCCCGGCACAGACCCGCGTGATCGTGAAGGGCATCGACAAGGAGTTGGTCGGCCAGGTGGCCGCCAACATCCGTTCCATCCGCAAGCCCGAGCCTTACAAGGGCAAGGGTGTGCGCTATCTCAACGAGCGCGTCCTCCGCAAGGCCGGCAAGACCGGCAAGAAGTGACCTGGTAGGCATCAAATGGCAAACATCGCAAAAATCCGCCGTGAGTCCCGGCTCCGTCGCCACCGTCGCGTGCGCAAGAAGATCCACGGCACCGCGGAGCGCCCGCGTCTGGCCGTGCACCGCACGAACAAGCACTTCAGCCTCCAGCTGATCAACGACGACCTGGGCCACACCATCGCCGCCGCGTCATCCGTGGAGGCTGACCTCCGCGGTGCGAGCGGTTCCACCGTCGAGGCAGCGAAGAAGGTCGGCCAGATGGCTGCCCAGCGCGCCAAGGCAGCCGGCGTCACCGCCGTCGTTTTCGACCGTGGCGGCTACGCCTACCACGGCCGCGTCGCAGCGGCAGCCGAGGCTGCCCGTGAAGCAGGACTGGAGTTCTGATGAGCAACACCTACAACACCCCCGCCGCACCCGAGCCTGGCGCGCTGCGCGAGTCGCGCGTCATCCACATCAACCGTGTCGCGAAGGTCGTGAAGGGCGGACGCCGCTTCTCGTTCACTGCGCTCGTGGTGGTCGGTGACGGCAACGGCCGCGTCGGTCTCGGCTACGGCAAGGCCAAGGAAGTCCCGCTGGCGATCCAGAAGGGGACCGAAGAGGCAAAGAGGAACCTGTTCGAGGTCGCACTCGCGGGCAGCACCATCACGCACCCGATCCTCGGCATCTCCGGTGCCGGTCGGGTCCTGCTGAAGCCCGCCGCCCCCGGTACCGGTGTCATCGCCGGTGGCGCGGCACGCATCATCCTCGAGGAGGCAGGCATCCACGACGTGCTCGCCAAATCCCTCGGTTCGGCCAATGCGATCAACGTGGCGCGCGCGACCATCAAGGGACTGCAGGACCTGCAGCGTCCCGACGTGGTGGCCAAGCGCCGCGGTCTCCCGGCTGACTCGTTCGTGCCGAAGGGGATGCTGAAGGCGTACACCGACCGCAAGAAGGCGATCGCAGCAGGCGAGGTTCACTGACCATGGCAAAGACACTCACAGTCACGCTCAAGCGCTCGAAGATCGGGTCAAAGCCGAAGACACAGGGAACCCTGCGTGCGCTCGGCCTGTCGAAGATCGGCGACACCAACACGCTGCCTGACCGCCCGGAGATCCGTGGCATGATCGCGCGCGTCCCGCACCTCATCGAAGTCCAGGAGAACAACTGACCATGCGCATTGACGAACTCGCACCCGCACCCGGGTCCAAGAAGCGCCGCAAGCGCGTCGGCCGAGGCATCGGCGGTCGCGGTGGCAAGACCGCCGGCGCGGGCACCAAGGGCCAGCAGTCCCGCGGCCGCGGCAAGGTCGCGCGCGGCTTCGAGGGTGGCCAGATGCCCCTCAAGCAGCGCGTGCCGAAGCTGAAGGGCTTCAACAACCCGTTCCGCGTGGAGTACTACGCGGTGAACCTGGACGCGCTCGAGGAGCTCGGCGCATCCGAGGTCACCCCCGAGATCCTCGTCGCGAAGGGCGTGGCCCACAAGGGCACGTTCGTGAAGATCCTCGGCCGCGGCACACTGACCAAGGCAGTGAACGTGTCGGCGCACGCCGTCTCGAAGTCAGCGGAACAGGCCATCACGGCCGCAGGCGGAACCGTCACGTTGCTGCCGCTCCCGTTCAAGATCCGCCCGGCCGCCAAGGGCAACCAGTTCACCAACCGCTAGTCCGCCGGACCGCCGCCCCGTGCGGCGCCCGAAAGCCCAGCAGCCCGAAACCACGCAGTCCCAGACAAGGAGAAGACATTGTTCTCTCGCCTGATGAACATCTTCAAGGTGGAGGATCTCCGCAGGAAGGTGCTGTTCACCGTCCTGATGATCGCCGTGTACCGGTTCGGCTCGGCCCTGCGGGTTCCCGGCGTGGATCCGGCCGCGGTGGCGCAGCTGAAGGAGGCCGCCAAGTCGCAGGGAGCTCTCGGCTTCCTCAACTTGTTCTCCGGCGGTGCGTTCGGTTCGTTCTCCATCTTCGCCCTCGGCATCATGCCCTACATCACCTCGAGCATCATCATGCAGGTGCTGAACGTGGTCATCCCGAAGCTGCAGGAATGGCAGGAGATGGGGGCGGTCGGCCAGCGCAAGATCACCCAGACCACCCGCTACGTGGCTGTCGTGATCGCGTTGCTCCAGGGTGCCGGCCTCACCTTCATCTTCGGCCAGGGCAACGGTTCGGCCTTCTTCGGCGCCGCCGCACAGGCACCAGACGTGGTGCTGCTCGATCCGTTCATGCCGCGGGCACTCCTCGTCATCCCCACCCTCGTGGCAGGCACGGCACTGCTGATGTGGGTCGGTGAGCTCATCAGCCAGCGCGGCATCTCGAACGGCATGTCAGTGCTGATCTTCGCGTCGGTCGTCGCCGGTCTCCCGTACAGCTACTACTCCATCCTGCAGAGCAAGAAGTTCGTGGTGTTCGCAGTGCTCGTCGTCGTGTCCGTCGGCGTCCTCATCGCAGTCGTCAGGGTGGAACTGGGCCAGCGCCGGATCCCCGTGCAGTTCGCCAAGCGGGTGGTGGGCCGCCGCATGACCCAGGGCCAGAGCACGTACATCCCGCTCAAGGTGAACCAGGCCGGCATCGTGCCGATCATCTTCGCCTCGTCCGTTCTGCTCCTGCCGGTGCTGCTCTCGAACATCCTCGGCAGCGCCGAGGGCTGGCGCGGGTCCGTCGCCGGCTTCGTGAACGACTACCTGGTCAACAGCCAGAACCTCGTCTACATCGTGGCCTTCTCGCTGATGATCGTGATGTTCGCGTACTTCTACAACTCCATCGCCTTCGACCCGATCCGCCAGGCGGACCAGTTGCGCAAGCAGGGCGGGTTCATCCCGGGCATCAGACCAGGTCCGCAGACGGAGCGTTACCTCGCCAAGACCGTCAACCGGATCACACTCCCCGGTGCGCTGTTCGTGGCGACCATCGCGATCCTGCCGTACATCATCCTCTGGGTCGGTGACGTCCAGTCGTTCCCGTTCGCAGGCACCACCGTTCTCATCGCCGTCGGTGTCGCGCTCGAGTTGATGCGCCAGATCGACAGCCAGTTGATGCTGCGCAACTACGAGGGTTTCCTCAAGTAGGGATCCCCGGGGTTGGGCAGAGAGAGTCGACGATGATTCCCGGAGCGCGGGTCGTGCTGCTGGGCCGGCAGGGTTCCGGGAAGGGCACCCAGTGCACCCGGCTGTCACGACACTTCGTCGCGCCCCACATCTCCACTGGCGACATGCTGCGCGCCGCGGTGCGCGAGGGCACCGAGCTCGGCCGTCTCGCGAGAGAGATCATCGATGCCGGCGGTCTCGTCGGCGACGACATCATGGTCGGGATCGTGGACGAACGCCTGCAGCGCGATGATGCCCAGATCCGCGGCTACATCCTTGACGGTTTCCCCCGCACCGTTTTCCAGGCCGAGTCACTCGACCGCATCGCGGGGGACAAGCCCCTGCACGTGGCGATCGACCTGGATGTGCCCCGGGCCATGGTTCTCGACCGGCTGTCGCGTCGCCGCGTCTGCCGGGACTGCGGAACCAACTACCAGTCAACGGGGTCAGACCCCCGTCCCTGGCTGTGCGACACCTGCGGCGGGGACGTGGTGCAACGTGATGACGACACCCCCGAGGCCATCAACCGCCGCCTTGACCTGTATGAGTCCCAGACCCAGCCCCTCATCGAGTTCTACGGCCGGACCCGCCGTCTGGAGCGGGTCGACGGGGTGGGGACCCCCGATGAGGTCTTTGCCAGGCTGACCGGCACCATCGAAAAGCGCCGCTAGGTCCCCATTGGAGGCGCCCCGCTTGGGCGGTAGCCTTGCAACTTGTCCCCGTCGCAGGTCTGCTAGGGGCAAAACCTGTCCGTTACCAAAGAGGAGGGCCCCCTGGCCAAGCCAAAGGAAGATGCGATCGTGCTGGAAGGCACGATTCTTGAGTCCCTGCCGAACGCGATGTTCCGTGTGGAACTCGAGAACGGACACAAGGTGCTCGCGCACATCTCAGGCAAGATGCGCATGCACTACATCCGCATCCTGCCCGGCGACAAAGTCCAGGTGGAACTCACCCCCTACGACCTCACCCGCGGTCGTATCACATACCGCTTCAAGTGAGATCGACATGAAAGTACGCCCGAGCGTCAAGAAAATTTGTGAGAAGTGCAAGGTCATCCGTCGACACGGTCGCGTGATGGTCCTCTGCGAGAACCCCCGGCACAAGCAGCGCCAGGGCTGACCAGGAAACCAAGAGGACGAACAGACATGGCACGTATTTCCGGCGTCGACATCCCGCGCGAGAAGCGCCTCGAGATCTCGCTCACCTACATCTTCGGCATCGGCCGCTCGACCGCCCAGCGGATCTGCGCCGACACCAACCTCGACAAGAACACGCGCGTGCGCGACCTCACCGAGGACGAGATCAACCGCATCCGCGGGTGGGTCGACCAGAACGTGACCGTCGAGGGTGACCTGCGCCGTGACGTGCAGCAGGACATCAAGCGAAAGATCGAGATCGGCTGTCTCCAGGGCGTGCGGCACCGCAAGGGCCTGCCCGTGCGCGGCCAGCGCACGCACACCACCGCGCGCACCCGCAAGGGGCCGAAGAAGACGGTCGCGAACAAGAAGAAGGCAGTGAGGTAGTCGCGTCATGGCGAAGGCACAGGCAGGCGGACGTCGTCCGCGCAAGCGCGAGCGCAAGAATGTCACCACGGGAGTGGTGCACATCAAGAGCTCGTTCAACAACACGATCGTCTCGATCACCGACACCGAGGGCAACGTTCTCGCATGGGCATCGTCCGGCGGCGTCGGCTTCAAGGGCTCGCGCAAGTCGACCCCCTTCGCCGCGCAGCAGGCAGCCGAGAAGGCAGCCAAGGCCGCCATGGAGCACGGTCTCCGTCGCGCAGAGGTGCACGTGAAGGGTCCGGGCTCAGGTCGCGACACCGCACTGCGCTCCGTCCAGAACGTCGGCATCGAAGTGACCGGCATCAAGGACGTCACCCCCGTCCCTCACAACGGCTGCCGCCAGCCGAAGCGTCGTAGGAGCTAACTCATGGCCCGTTACACCGGACCCAAGGTGCGCATCTCGCGCCGCCTCAACACCAACATCTTCGAGAACGCCAAGGGCTCCAAGGCCCTCGACCGTCGTCCCTTCCCGCCGGGTGCACACGGCCGCACGCGCCGCCGCAACGCGGGCAGCGAGTACCTCGCCCAGCTGCAGGAGAAGCAGAAGGCCAAGTACATCTACGGCGTCCTCGAGCGCCAGTTCCGCAACACCTACGAGGAAGCGAACCGTCTTGCCGGTCCCACCGGCGAGAACCTGCTGCGCCTCCTCGAGCAGCGCCTCGACAATGTCGTCTTCCGCGCCGGTTGGGCCAGCACCCGGCCCCAGGCACGCCAGTTCGTCAGCCACGGCCTCATCCAGGTCGACGGCAAGCGCGTCAACATCGCTTCGTACCGCGTGAAGAAGGGTCAGGTCGTGTCGCTGTCGCCGAAGGCACAGAACCTCATCCAGATCCAGCACAACATCGACACCCTCGACCGTCCGCTCGTCGGCTGGCTCGAGGGTGGTTCAAACCAGGTCACCGTCCGTGAGCTCCCGCAGCGCGAGAACATTGACGTCCCCGTCCGCGAGCAGCTCATCGTCGAGCTCTACTCGAAGTAACCGCGAGAAACTTCCCCAAAGGAGAGCACCATGCTTGTCATTCAGCGCCCCACAGTCGAGGCTCTCGGCGAGGACCACCCGACCCGCCAGCGGTTCGCCGTCGGCCCGCTTGAGCCCGGTTTCGGCCACACCAGCGGCAACTCGATGCGTCGTGCCCTGCTGTCGTCCATCCCGGGTGCCGCGATCACCACGGTGAAGTTCGACAACGCCCAGCACGAGTTCACCACCATCACCGGCATGACCGAGGACATCACCGAGTTCATCATGAACCTGAAGGATGTCGTGGTGAGCAGCGAGAGTGACGAACCCGTCGTCATCCGCGTCGACGTGAAGGGCCCGAAGGGCCTGACCGCCGGTGACCTCGAGTTGCCGACCGGTGTCGAGATCCTCAACCCTGATCTTCACCTCGCCACGCTGAACTCCAGCGGTCACCTTGCGCTCGACATCACGATCGAGCGTGGTCGCGGGTACATGTCGACCGACCGCGACGCGGACAGCCGCATCATCGGTGTCATCCCGATCGACGCGATCTTCTCGCCCGTCCGTCGCGTGATGTTCGAGGTGGAGCCCACCCGCGTGGCCCAGAGCACCAACTTCGACCGTCTCGTCCTTGACATCGAGACCGACGGCTCCATCTCACCGCGCGAGGCACTCGCTTCGGCAGCCGCGACTCTGCGGTCGCTCGTCGATCTCATCGCAACGCTGTCCGAGGAGCCCCAGGCACTCGAGCTGAGTGAGCCCGTCGGGGCGAGCGTCGGCGTGCCGGACCTGGACCTGCCCATCGAGGATCTTGACCTGTCGGAGCGCCCGCGCAACTGCCTCAAGCGTGCACAGGTCAACACAATCGGCGAGCTCGTCCTCAAGTCCACCGACGACCTGCTGAACATCACCAACTTCGGCCAGAAGAGTCTGGACGAGATCCTCCAGAAGCTCGACGAGCGCGGCCTCAGCCTGCGCTCTTGATCCCGGACTGATCGAAGGAGAGACACCATGGCAACACCACGTCGCGCCCCCCGCTTCGGCGGCAGTGCCGCGCACCAGCGCCTGATGATGGCGAACCTGGCCGCGTCGCTCTTCGCCGCAGAGGGCATCGTCACCACCGAGGCGAAGGCGAAGGCCCTCCGTCCGGTGGCCGAGAAGCTCATCACCAAGGCCAAGAAGGCACGGCCCGACTCGCCGATGCGCATCCACCGGATCCGCCAGATCCAGGCCGTGCTCGGTGACAAGGAGATGACCACCAAGCTCGTCGATGAGGTTGCCCCGCGGTACCTCCAGCGAAGCGGCGGCTACACCCGCATCCTCAAGCTCGGCACCCGCCAGGGCGACGCCGCGCCGATGGCGCGGATCGAACTGGTCTGAGGCAACCGCCGGTGACCGCACCGGAAATCGCAGAACTCGACGGGCTCGCCACACGGCGAGCCCGTTTTGTTGTGGCCTACAACGGCGCGGCGTTCCATGGGTTCGCCGCCAATCACGGCGTGACGACCGTGGAGGGAGAACTGACCCGCGCGGTGTCGACCGTGGTGCGGGTGCCGGTGGAGTTCTCCGTTGCGGGTCGCACCGATGCCGGGGTTCACGCCCGCGCCCAGGTCATCAGTTGCGATCTCCCGGGTACCACCGATCTCGACGCGTTGACGAACAGTGTGAACGCACTGTGCCGGCCCCACATCGCCATCCGTGACGCGCAGTGGGCAGAGCCCGGGTTCGACGCGCGTTTCTCCGCCACGTGGCGTCACTACAGGTACGTGGTGCTGAACACCGCGACCCCCGACCCGATGCTCCTCGACCGGGCATGGCACGTGCGCGAATCGTTGTCCCTGCCGCTCATGAACCTGGCGTGCGACGGCCTGATGGGGGAGCAGGACTTCACGAGTTTCTGCCGTCGCCCCGACACCCCCGGGGGTGCGGAGCCAGCGAGCATGAAGAGGTACCTGATGTCCGCGCGGTGGAAAGACAACGGTGACGGGTGCCTCGAGTTCGACATCCGTGCGAACGCTTTCTGCCACCAGATGGTTCGCTCCATCACTGGTTTCCTCGTGGAGGTCGGCCTCCGTCGCCGGCCCGCCTCCGACACGCGGGGGGTCATCCTCGGCCGCGACCGTCGTCTCGTCCCGCTCCTTGCCCCTCCGCAGGGTCTCACCCTGTGGAAAGTGGGTTATGACGGGGTCCGCGTCCATCCCTGAAGAAGCGATTTTGGCCTCGTTCCCCGTTGTGAGGCGGTGCCGGGGCCTCGTATCCTTCACTGTCCCCGTGTGACGGGGCGGCGGGTCGGTTGGCGACCCCCACAAAGGAAAGTCTCATGGGTACCTACTCACCGAAAGCAAGCGAGATCCAGCGCGCCTGGCACGTCGTCGACGCAGAGGGCATGGTCCTCGGGCGTCTCTGCACCGAGGTCGCCCGCATCCTGCGCGGCAAGCACAAGCCGGTCTTTGCCCCCCACATGGACATGGGTGACCATGTCATCATCATCAACGCCTCCAAGATCGTCATGACCAGGGGCAAGGCCGAGAAGAGCATGGTGTACACCTACTCCGGCTATCCGGGCGGCCTGAAGAGCGAGACCTACCAGAACCTGCTCAACCGCAAGCCCGCCGATGCGATTGCACGCTCGGTCGCCGGCATGCTCCCGAAGGGCCCGCTCGGCCGCCAGATGATCAAGAAGCTGAACGTGTACGCAGGTGCCGAGCACCCGCACGCGGCACAGAAGCCCGTCGTCCTCGACCTCAGTGCCGCCAAGGCCCGCTGAGCACCGCCGCAGAAGGAATCCACATGGCAAACACACCTCTCACCCAGACCACCGGCCGCCGCAAGGAGGCAGTCGCCCGCGCCGCGCTGCGTGCCGGCAGCGGCACCATCACCGTGAACGGCAAGCCCCTCGAGGCCTACTTCCCGACCGCGACCCAGCGGATGGTCGTCACCGAGGCGCTCCGCGTGACCTCACTCGAGACCGCGTACGACGTCAGTGCCAACATCTTCGGCGGTGGTGTCACCGGCCAGGCCGGTGCACTGCGCATGGCAATCGCCCGCTCCCTCGTGGAGCTCGACCCCGAGCTGCGTCCCGTCCTCAAGAAGGCCGGTCTCCTCACGCGCGATGCGCGCCGCAAGGAGACCAAGAAGTACGGCCTCAAGAAGGCGCGCAAGGCGCCGCAGTTCACCAAGCGTTGATGCTGGCCCTGCGCGCTGCGCAGGGATGTCACGATCATGCTCCACTTCGGCACTGACGGTGTCCGCGGGGTCGCCCTCGAGGAACTCACCGTGGAATCCGTGCGCGATCTCGCCCGTGCGGTCGCCCGCGTGCTCTCGCCCGCCTCGGTCGTCGTCGGCAGGGACACGCGCGAGAGCGGCGAGACACTGGAGCGTGCCGTCGTGGATGGTCTCGC
>SXYT01000078.1 GCA_005788205.1 Actinomycetota bacterium
ATGTCGAACCCTGCGTCGTCGACCCATGTGGGATTGCCGATGTTCCCCGGCGCCAGTTGGACCCTCCGCCTCAGTCTGGGAAAGAGCATGGACGTGCGTTCCATGCGTGCGTAGAACAGATCCATGTCCGGCGGTCGGTCGAGCACGGTGATGTTGGCGAACGTCGAGGCGAGGTAGGGGTCCTTCTCGAGCCGCCACATCAGCGCCTCGGTGTCGCTCATCCTGCGTTCGGAGCCGGGCATGGAACTCAACCTACATGGGCCTGGGGGGCTCGTCCTCGGGCCGGTGGCTACATCGGCACGGAGGTGTGCTTGAACTCGTTCAGGATCGGCCAGCGGATGTCGGCGACGATGCGGTCGACGGTGGAGCGTGCCGCCGCGGCGTCGCCGTGGGAGTGGTCGAGCAGGCGCACGAAGACCGCCTTGTCGTCCATGACGAACGTCGGGGTGCCCCACACGTGATGCGAGCGGACGTACCTAGTGTGCTCCTCGCGGATCACGGCGAGCGGGCGCCCGGTGGTGACCTCCGCGAACGCGGCATCGGCGTCCGCGCCCGCTTCCCCGATCACCCTGCGGAGCGTGGCCTCGTCGCGGAGCGAGCCGCCGCCGTTGTGCCTGTGCGCGAACAGTGCGTGGTGCACGGCGAGAAAGCTGCCGGGCTGGTTGTCGCGAACGGCGACGGAGAGCTGCAGGGCCAGCAGGCCGGTGTCCTCGTGGGGGCGATCCCAGATGTCCGTCTCGCCCTCCTCCACGTGTGCCTGCCCCAGGCAGAAGGGGAGGAACGTGACGTCCCACTGGGCCCCGTTCTGCAGCCCGACCACCACGTGGTCGTGGACGAGACGCGCGAACGGGCAGCGATAGTCGTAGGTGATGGCGAAATTGATGTCCACCGTGTCTTCAACAAGACCGCGCGGTCCCTATTCCCCGGGATGCCCGGACACGCCGCTCACAGGACGGCGCCGCCGAAGGCAAGGGCGGCCAGGCCGAGAACGGCACCGACGGCAACGCCGCCGATGACATCGCTCGCGTGGTGGATCCGCACCATCACCCGGCTGAGGGCGACGACCACGGCCAGTGCCACGAAGACCGTGCCGCCGGGCCACCCGGTGAACGACACGATGATCATCGCGGCAAACGTGGCCGAGGACGCATGCCCGGACGGGAAGCTCGATGTGCTGGGGGTGCGCACGGCGAACCGGTCATCGCCGGACTCCGTCGGCCGCTCCCGCCGGAAGATGCGCTTCACGCCTTGGTTGACGATGAGGCTCTCCGCGCCGAGTGCGCACGAGAGGAAGGCAGCCTCGCCGAGTCGTTCCATCGATCCGATGGCCAGCAGCAACCCGGTGACGTGCCACACGATGCTGAAGTCGCCTGCGGCACTCGCGGAACCGAAGACCGCCTGCGCGGCGCGCATGCGGCGCAGGGGCTCGAGGAGTCGGTCGCACGCGGCGTCGAACCTCGCCACGGATCCCGTCGCGGACTGGGGCGTCACTGCGTGGCGAGCGTGCGCTCGACGAACGCCGCGATGGTCTCTGGGTGCTCGAGCGGGCCGAAGTGCCCCATCTCGTCCCATCTCACGAATGTGGCATGCGGGAGTTCCTCCGCGACGCGGTCGGCAAAGCTCGACGGCTGGAACGGGGCGAGCGCGCCGGCCATCACCCACACGGGCACCTTCACCCCTGCGAGGCGGGCGAACATCCCGGACGTCCCACCTGTCTCGTACGTGCGGGCCTCGTGCTCGGGCAGGCACTTGAGCGTGATCCCGCCCTCCGGGTGCGGAGCGAATCCGTGGCGGACATACGCCTCTCGCGCGCCCGGGTGGAAGGTGTTCATCGGCGGCTTCGCGGTGAAGTTCTCCAGTGCCGCCTCGAAAGACTCGAACCTGTCGCGCCGCTTGCGCGCGCCGGCCGGAAGCGGGCTCTCGCCGCGCGGCGCGTCGTCGGCAGGCGGCGGGAAGACGATCGGCTCGAACACGAACAACGCACGGAAGAGCGCGGGCTCGCGGTGCGCGGCCATCAGCAGCGACGCGCCGCCCATGGAGTGGCCGATGCCGACCACCGGCGCGCCCCCGTGGAGAGCGGAGAGGTGCCGTGCCGCGGCGAGGGCATCGTCGCCGTAGGGGAGCCACTCGACACCGGCCGGGTCGATCCGCTCGGCATCCCCGTAACCCCGGTGGTCAAGACCCATGCAGTGGTGATTGCTCACGAGTGCGGCCGCCATCGGCTCGAAGCAATGTGCGTGGAAGCCCGTGGCGTGCGAGAGGAGGACGGGAGAGCCCGACCCGCCGAAGTCGTGCACCGCGATCCTCACCCCGTCGAGCGAGGGAATGACAGTTGCGTCGCTGCAGGCGATGTGTCCCGTCACTTCGGTTCCCTCGGCAGGCCGAGCAGGCGCTCGCCGATGATGTTGCGCTGCACCTGGCTGGAACCGCCGGCGATACGGCCTCCCGGTGCCGACAGCATGCCGAGCGCGTCCGGGCCGTCGAGCATGGCGTCCGCGCCGGAGATGTCCCCGCGCAGCATCGCCACATCGAACATCATCTCGGTGATACCGAGCTTCATCAGTGACGATGCGGTGGACGCGACAGGCCCCTGGGTCTGGGCCATCGCCTTGTAGGCAATGCCGCGCGACATCAACTGGGCGAGTTGCTGCCGGCGGGACTCGTCAAGCCCGCGCCCGCGCCCGAGTGCGGCCATCTGGTCGATTCGCCGTTCGAGTCCGATGATGCTCGCGCCGATGTGCCCGCGCTCGTTCGTGAGAACGGCCATCCCCACGCCCCAGCCACCGTGGAGGGGCCCGATCAGCGAGTCGGCGGGCAACTCGACATCGGTGAAGAACACCTCGTCGAACTCGGCTTCACC
>SXYT01000079.1 GCA_005788205.1 Actinomycetota bacterium
AACCCGTGCCGCCACCCTGAAAGGGTGGTGTCCTAGGCCACGAGACGATGGGGGCTTGGACGACTCCGGTTGAGAGCACTTGAACACTATCGGCGCACCGGCAGCTTCGTGCGGGGTTCACGCCCGGTTCGCCCCGGCCGACGGGCACCGGGGGCGAGCTCCGCTGGTCAGGGGGTGTCACCGGCCGACTGGGCCTCCACGATCCACTCCAGCAACCAGCCGAGCCACGCATAGAGCTGCCACTGGGCCGCGACCGGGTCGTCGTCGTCCTGTTCGGGCTCGGTGTCGTCCTCGGTGACGTCGAGGAGAGTCCCGAGCACGAGCCGGAGGGAATTGACCGTGAGCATCAGCCGTGTGATGTCGCCCTCGGTCAACGGTCCGTCCGCGGACAGCATCTCGTCGACCTGGTCGATCGTGGCGAGGCGCGCGGTCACCAGTTCGTCACGCATGAAGCGCTGGTACTCGGCGTCCGCCTCCTCGTCGTCGTTGTAGGCGACAGGGAAGAGACGCGTCATCCGTGCGTCGTGCGTGTTGCCGGCGACGAGCTCGCGCAGCTGCGAGGCGAACGACCGGAGTGCATCTCTCTCGTGGTCCTCCAGCAACAGCGCGAACGTGCCGTCATCGTTGCGCTCGACCGGCCCGGACCGCCGCCGCCTCACTCGCCGCCGCCCTTGCCGTCGCGCTCCATCGTTGCCCAGAGACCGTGCTCGTGAAGGCGGAACACATCGATCTCGGCCTTCTCCCGTGCGCCGGAACTGACCACTGCGCGGCCCTTCTCATGCACGTCGAGCATGAGTTCCGTGGCTTTCTCCAGCGAGTAGCCGAACAACTTCTGGAGCACGAACGTCACGTACGACATGAGGTTGATCGGGTCGTTCCACACGATGACCACCCACGGGTTGTCAGGGGCGACTGTCGTGTCCTCCCGTTCCAGCACCGCCTCGTCCGGCATCACGGAGTCCCGCACGGAGGGGAGATGCGCGGGGGAGACGATGTTCACGCAAAACATTGTGCTGCCGATTGGTCGGCATTGCCCACCCCTCGTACGATGGTCTCCTGTGTCATTGCGCGTCCGCCCCGTTGTCCCGTCGCGCCTGACGCCCGGGGGCCACAACTCGTCCCGCACCCCCCGCAGTGTGCTGGGCGGGTACGTGGCACTCATGAAACTGCGGGTGGTTGAGCTTTTGCTCATCACCACCGTCCCCACGATGGTGCTGGCCGAAGGCGGCTGGCCGACATTCTCGCTCATTCTCATCACGCTGGTGGGCGGGACACTCGCTGCCGGCGGCGCGAATGCCATCAACATGTACATCGACCGAGACATCGACGGTCTCATGGAGCGGACCAAAAATCGGCCCCTGGTGACCGGTCTGATCCCCCCTCGCAACGCCCTGGTCTTTGCCGTGGGTCTCGAAATCGTTGCCTTCGCCGTGCTCTGGACGGGCACCAACCTGCTGGCGGCCTGCCTGTGCATGTCGGCGACCCTCTTCTACGTCTTCGTCTACAGCCTGTGGCTGAAGCGGACCAGCAAGCAGAACATCGTGATCGGCGGGGCCGCCGGCGCTGTGCCGGTCCTGGTGGGCTGGGCCGCGGTCACGAATTCGCTCGCCTGGGAGCCCTGGCTGCTCTTCCTCATCATTTTCCTCTGGACACCGCCCCATTTCTGGGCTCTGGCGATCCGCCACAGCGACGAGTACAGGGCGGCAGGAGTGCCGATGCTCCCCGCGGTCGAGACCCAGGACAAGGTCGCCCGCGCCATGACCGCCTACTGCGTGGCCACCGTGGTGGCGTCGCTGGCGCTCGTCTGGGTGGCTGACGTCGGTCCGGTGTATGCGGTCACCGCAGGAGTGCTCGGAGCACTGTTCATGGGGGGCACAATCGCACTAGGGCGTGCTCCGTCGGCTGCCGGTTCCATGAGGCTGTTCTCGTTCTCGATCACCTATCTCTCGGTCCTCTTCGTCGCCCTCACGGTGGACGTCCTGGTCCGCTAATCCCCTTCAAACTGGCGCAATCGCACTACTTGCGTCACATCACGGGATTTCCGATTGGCGAGGGGTCGGTGGATAGTGTTGTCTCGTTAGCAATCGGCATGTGCACCCCCTGCGTCCCTGTGGACAAAAGGGGTGCGTCTGGGAGACCTTCGGCAAATGACGACCATAGATACGCACGCAAGCGCCCCCGCCGGATCCGCGCGATTCGGTCTGGCTGCTGCCGTGGCGAACTGGGTGACGAGCAGCGACCACAAGAAAATCGGACGCCTCATGGTCGGCGAGGCCCTGGTGGCGGCAGTCGCGGCGGCGGTTCTCGGTGTGCTCATTGGTCTCGAGCGGATGGGCGACGGTTACTCGATTTTTGACGGGGATGCCGCCCCGCAGCTGCTCGCCCTGTTCCGCTACCTCCTCGTGTTCGGCACTCTCGCCCCGCTCGCACTCGGCATCGCAGTGGCCGTGGTGCCCATGCAGGTCGGATCGCGCGCTATTTCGTTCCCCCGCCTGGCCCAGTTCGGGTTCTGGGCGTGGGACCTCGGGTCCGTGATGGTGATCATCTCGATCATCGGCAACGGTGGCCCCGGGGGCGGGAACTCTGACCTCGTCGACATGTACCTGCTGGGCGTGGCTCTCGCGGCCGCCGGCCTCGCGGCCGCTGCCGTGTCCGTGGCCACCACGGTGCTCACCTCGCGTGCCCCCGGCATGGGCGCAGATGACGTCCCCGCATTCTCGTGGGGCAGTCTCGTCGGGTCCGTCACCGCGGTGCTGACCCTTCCCGTCACCATCGGCACTGTCGTGTACCTCTACGTCGACCACACGTACGCAAGGCTCGCGTTCGGCGGGAACAAGGCCGTGGCGGACCATCTCCACTTCGCACTGACCCAGCCCGCCACGTTCGTGTTCGCGGCGATCGCAGTGGCGGTGCTCGCCGACATCGCACCGGTCACGGCCGGTGCACGCCAGCCGTTGCGTGCTGCCGTGTTCGCGGGCGTCGGGCTCGTGTCCGCGGGTGCGCTCGGCGCGGTGACCCAGTCCCAGCACGTGCTCTCCACTGACGGTTCCACCGGTGACACCGTGAGCAGTGCGCTGCCCTACCTGATCTTCAACGGGCTCCCGGTGCTCGGTGCCCTCGTGGTGCTCGGCGCGAGCCTCTTCGTCCTGAAGGTCGGCAAGCCGAAGGTCAGTGCGTCGTTCGCGTTTGCATTCCTCGGCACCGGGATGGTGTTCGTCGGCATGCTCGGCGGGATGCTGCAGAACATCGAGGCGGCAGGCCTGGCTGGAACCGTCTTCGAGGAGGGTGCCACCACTTACGTCGTCTACGGCACCGTGATGGTCGCCGTCGGCGCGTTGCTGCACTGGGCCCCCAAGCTGTGGGGTGTCACCGTCCCGCAGGGCAAGACGCTTCCGCTTGTCGGTCTCGTCCTGCTCGGGACCGTGCTGTCCTCTTTCCCCAACTACATCGTCGGCTTCGCCGACCAGCCAGCCGACGCGGCCGACGGCGGCTTGTTCATGTACGCACCGAACTCCGGCACGGTCGGGCTGTGGAACGGCCTGACTGCCGTCGGGCACGCCCTCGTGGCGCTCAGCGTGCTCGCGGTCGCCGGCGCGATCGTCTCGGCGTTGCGCTCCGGCCAGCGCGCAGGCGACGACCCGTGGGACGGGCACACGCTCGAGTGGGCGATCCCGTCGCCTGCCCCGCATGACAACTTCTCGGCTCTCGCCACGGTCTCGTCGCCAGAGCCTGTCCTCGACGCAAAGCCCAAGTCGGAGGTGCCGGCGTGACTGTCGTCCTTCCCCAGCGCAGTGAGCCCGCGCCACGCCGTCAGGTCTTCGTGGCGACGGCGATCGCAGGTGCGGGAATCTCCATGATGATGGCGGGCATGCTCGCCATGTGGATGAAGTTCCGTGCGGCGGCGCCGGTGCGCGAGTCATCCGACGGCTTCTATCTCATCAAGGACTGGCTGCCCGAGGCCATCAAGATCCCCGAAGTCGCGGCGAACACCATGTTCGTCACGTTCTTCGTGGCGTGCTTCATGGCCCAGTGGGCGGTGTACTCCGCGCGCCGTGACGATGCACGTCACCGGTCGATGGCGCTCGGCATCACCGCAGGTGTGGGCGTGGCGATCGTCAATGCACAGATCGCGGTGTGGGGCCAGATGGGCATCGGCGTGCGTGACGGCGCCTACCAGAGCATGTTCTACGCGATCACCGGGACCATGCTGGTCCTCGTCGCGGTCGGCATCGCGTTCAGCGCTGCCGCGTTCTTCCGCTCTGTGGGCGGCCGCAGCGACGACGTGCAGGTCGTCTCGGCGCACGCGTTGTATTGGTATGTGCTCGCAGGGGTCAACACGGCCCTGTGGTTCCTGGTGTACGTGCAGAAGTAGGTCACGATGTTCTCCTCCGGCTCCAAGTACTTCCTCGGCATCACAGGGATCTCCCTCGTCGCATCGGTGGTCTACGCATTCACGGTCAACCCTGCTGATCTCGGTGTCATCGCACTGCTCGGCCTCATGATCGTGGGTGGTTTCCTCGCCGGCATCAACCTCCACAACGGAGACGGTGATTCCGCCACCGTCGAGGAGGCAGTCGCCGCGGCGGCTCCCGCGCCCCGTGACAGTGCGTGGCCCGCACTCCTCGCGCTCGGTGTCGCCCTCACACTCGTCGGTCTCGCCACGGTGCCCGTCGTCTTCGTCATCGGTCTCGCCGCGATGCTGGGCGGCGCGGCGGAGTGGCTGACGACCAACTGGGCCGACCGGGCGTCAAATGACCGCCGCTTCAACAACGATGCCGTGCGCACCAAGTCCATCGGGCCCCTCGAGTACCCGGTGGCCTCCGCGGTCGTCCTCGCCGTCATCGCGTACCTCTTCTCGCGGGTGATGCTCAACATCTCGAAGTCAGCCGGTGCCATCGCGTTCATCATCGTGGCCAGCGCCGTCGTCACGGTCGCATTCCTGGCCGCGTACAAGCCCTCGTTCCGCGGACGCCCGCTCGTGGCCGTCCTCGCCCTCGGTGGGCTCGTGCTCGTCGGGGCGGGCGCCTACACCGGCATCGATGGCGAGCGCGAGCAGCTCGTGAAGTACGCGAAGGAGGACCCGTACTCGATCGACCACCGCGAATGCGGCCCGGAGGAGGGTGAGCACTACGACCACCATGCCGGCAACGCGGTGAACCTGCGAGCGAACGTGCTCGCCACCGTGTTCGTGAAGGACGGCAGGGCCTACGCCGAGTTGATCGGCATCAAGAAGCCGGTCAACAGCATCACAGTCGGCCGGTCGAACGACGTGAACATCCTGTTCCGCAACCTCGACGAGAAGGAGCACCGCATGGTGATCCACCTCGGTGAACAGAAGGTCGCCGACACTGGTGTCGTCGAGAAGATCGAGAACTGCACACAGCTCGCCGGCCAGAACCAGGAACAGCTGCTCACGGTCAACATCAAGAAGCCGACCATCGCGATGAAGGACGGCTACAAGATCGAGGTGCCGGGTGCCGAAGGCGAGATCAAGGTGATCGTGCCGTGAAGACCCCCACCGACCGCGCCGCAGGGAACCACACCACAGACAAGAAGATGGACATGAAGCCGACCCCCAAGACAAAGAGCCGGGTTCTCGCCTCGATCGTGGCGGGCTCGGGTCTGTTCCTCACCGGTTGCGCCACGAACGCGCCCCAGGACATCTTCCAGCCGAAGGGCCCCAACGCGCAGGACATCAACCAGTTGCAGAAGCTGGTGTTCCCGATCGCGGGGGTCGTCGGCCTGATCGTGCTGGCTCTCGCCGTGTACATCTTCCTCAAGTTCCGGGACCGCGGGCAGGAGATTCCCAGCCAGGCGCACGGCAAGCCGATCGTGGAGATCACGCTCACGGTCGTTCCCGCGCTCATCCTGAGCGTCGTCGGGGTGTTCACCTTCCGCTCGATCCTCGAGCTCGCAGAGACCGAGGACACCGAGATGGTCATCAACGTGACCGGCCAGCAGTGGTGGTGGGAGTACGACTACCCGGTGCAGGAGGACTTCGGCATCAAGCAGCCGATCATCACCTCGGGCCAGTTGGTCATGCCCGTCGGCACCAAGGTGCTCCTGCGCGAGACAAGCCGGGACGTCATCCACTCCTACTGGATCCCCGCGCTGAACGGCAAGAAGGACGCCGTCCCCGGCCGGATCAACTTGCTGCGCCTCGAGGCCGACAACCCGGGTATCTACGCCGGTCAGTGCACCGAGTTCTGCGGTCTCTCGCACGCAAACATGCGCATGGAGGCCGTTGCTCTCTCCAAGGAGGACTTCGCCAAGTGGGTCGCGAACCAGCAGAAGCCCTACGCGGCCCCGGCC
>SXYT01000080.1 GCA_005788205.1 Actinomycetota bacterium
CCATGCCGAAAGCAGGGTGAGCGGGAGATGCGAGGACGCACTTGGCCTCTGGCGAGAGGTGGAGGAGCATGCTGTCGTCCGCCATGTCATCACAGCTCACTAAGCGTGCTGCCACCTGGTTGCTCGCCCACTCCCGCACCCACCGCTCGTGGAGGCCGCAACGGGCCGCGAGTGCAGCGACCGGCATCGGTGCCGTGGCATCCGCGAGTTCGCGGTAGAGACCCAGCTGGTCCCCGAGGTGGATCATTCCCGCAGTCACAGCCCCCTCCAATTTGCTGAACACGGTGAAGGACATCATCTTCAGGGCATCGGGATTCAGGGTCTCATCACTCATGCCCGAACATTAGGACAGACAGACCTGTCTCAGTACGTGCGGAGTTCCCCGGGCAGGTGCTCGTTGTCCGAGAGCTTGACCATGGCGAAGGTGGCCCCGTCGCCGATCTCGAAAAGCTGGACGCGGCTCACAGAGGCATGCCCGATCACGAACCGCTCCCACTCCCACGGTGTCGGCTGCAGGCCGAGCATGTGACAGAGGGCCACGCTGCTGGTGCCCGCATGGGCCACGAGGCAGATCCTGCGGTGTCTCACGAAACCCTCGTCGAGGGTCCAGACAGGCAGGTCCGTGTCCGCCCGCCGGATGCCTCTCTCCTCGAGGAACAGCGAGCAGCCGATGTTGATGCGCTGCACGAAGTCAGACACGGCCTCGCCGCCCTCGAGTCCGGCCCAGCGCTGCAACGACGGAAGTCGCTTCATTTCGCTCCACGCCTCGGCGGCCTTCTCCACGGGTGTCCCCTGCCAGATCGGATTGCGGATCTCCTCGAGCCATGGCTCGATCTGGAGTTCACGACGGACGGCAGAAAGTAGCGGGGCAGCCGTCTCACGCGTGCGCAGGAGAGGCGACACGAGGATCTCGTCGAATTGCTCCGACGAGAGTCGACCCGCCAACAGGCGGGCCTGCTCGTGACCCCGCTCTGTCAGCGGCGGTTCGTCGATGTTCAGACCGTCCCTCACCCACTCGGGTTCGGCGTGCCTCACGAGCACGATCTCGAAGATGCTCTCAATGTTCATTGCCTGGTCCCCGTCACTCACTCGGCACGGTGAAATCAACAGCGCAAGCGTCGAAGGCCGACTGGAACTGGGCCGTGTACTGACCGGGGCCCGACATCGACTGGGTCGCGTCCACGACTCCCTCGAGCTCGCGGCCCACACAGGACACCTGTGCCGGGTCCATGACCAACCCGAACATGGTCCCGACCATTGTTCCAGTGGCCACGTGTCCCTGGGCGTCATCTGGCGGCGAGGAAGGCGGCTCGGTGTCGGTCGGCGACGGCACGGACGGATAGGGCAACGTGTCGGCGGTCATGGCGGGGGGAGCAGCAGTCGGTGATGCGCCGCACCGCACGATCACAGCCGCCTCGACGGTGTTCGCCAGCCGGAGGCTCTTTTCCGATCCGAGCACATCGGCACGTCCGACTGCTTTCTCGTCGTCCAGGGCAGCGGAGAGGGACCAGTCGTGAGAGTTCATGGACGCGACGAAATCCGCAACTGATGCCGACAGGCTCGATGCGGCGTCTCCCGCATCTCCCCCTTCCTCACGCGCTGCGAGAAGAACGTCGAGCACGGAGAGACTGTCCGCCTCGAGCGAGGTCGCCTCGTCGTCGCCGAAGTTGGCGAGGCCCTGGCCGAACTGCAGGGAGTACTCGGGGACGGACACGCGTCCGCTGCACATCGCCTCTGTCGCGGTGCCGCCACAGCCAGCCAACGCGAGGAGCAGGGACACAACGACAGCCTCCCGTCTCACAATGTGTCCTCCGTGCTGGTCGCGGCGACCCACGCGCCGTACATGGAACTGTAGAGCCCTCCGGCCTTGACAAGGTCCCCGTGGGCCCCGTCCTCGATCACTCTCCCTGCTTCCATCACGACCACACGGTCGGCACGCGCAGCCGTGGAGAGTCTGTGCGCGATCGCGACGGTGGTGCGACCCTCGGACAGGCGCTCGAGTGCGCGGGAGATTCTCACCTCGGTGAGTGCGTCAACGGAGGATGTCGCCTCGTCGAGGATGAGCACGTCGGGGTCCGAGATTGCTGCCCGGCCGAGAGCGACAAGTTGGCGCTCGCCGGCACTGAGAGACGCACCCCGCTGCCCCACCCGCGTTGCCACCCCATCCGGCAGCGATTCCAGCCAGTCGTCGAGCCCGAGATGGGCCATTGCACGGCGGCATTCCTCTTCGGCGGCACCGGGCCGCGAGTAGCGAAGGTTGTCGAGCACGGAATCGTCGAACAGGAACGGTTCCTGGGGGACCACCATCAGCCTGTCGCGCAGGTGGTCGTTCGGGATGCGCCGGGCATCAACGCCCCCGATGAGCACGACCCCGGCGACGGGATCGGCGAACCGCGCGATGAGACGTCCGAGTGTCGTCTTGCCCGAGCCGGTGCGGCCGACGATCGCGACCGACTGCCCCGGAGGAATCCGCAAATTGATGTCGTGGAGGACGGTCTCTTCGTCGACGTCCCTGGCTCGGCTCCGGTAGGCGAACGTCACGTGCTGCAACTGAACACCCACCGGACCCGCCGGTATGCGGAGAGGCTCGGGATGTTGGGGCGGTCCGACGGGTGTGTCGAGGACACCAACGACCCTGCGCAGGCTCGCCACCGCACTCTGGGTCTGGTCGAACACCTCGGTGAACTCCGCCACCGGCTCGAGAAATCTGTACGTCAGGAAGATGAAACCGACGACGGCCCCGGTGGTGAGGCCCGACGAGGGTCCGCGCACCACTGCGACGGTGACGACCCCACTGACACACAGGACGCTGAAGAGCTCGCCTGACGGAAAGAGAAACGCCCCGATGACGGAAGCACGGACGAACCTGCGTGTGCGCTCCCGCAGCAGGGTCCCGATCCTGGTGACGGGGAGACCGGCGGCATCGTAGGCGTGGAGGGTCTCGGCACCCGCCGTCATCTCCCCCACTGCCCCGATGACCTCGGCGTTCGACTCTCGCGTGGCCGTCCACGCGGCAACGAGGCGTCTCTGCACCGACCTCAGGACGAATGCGAGCGGCATTGCGATGAGAATGGCGACCGCACTCAGCATCCAGTCGTAGGCGACCATCACTGCAGCAACGACGACCATCAACGTACCGTCGAGGAGGAATGCGAGCGCTCCCCAGCTGAAGAACTGCTGCAGCGTCTCGATGTCGCTCGTGACCCTGCTCACGAGCGAGCCGCGCTTCTCCTCGTTGTGGTCGGCGAGGCTGAGACGGTGGATGTGGGAGAACAACCTGACCCGAAGTTCGTAGAGCGCCGCCTCGCTGCGAAGGCCGAGACGCACCACAGCGGCACGCTGACATGCGCTCGTGAGCACGACCAGGACTGCACCGACGGCCGCGAGACGCACCACGTAGTCGACCCTGACGGTGCCCTCGCCGACCCCGTTGTCGATCGCCATCTGCAGCAGCACCGGAACCGCCACGCGCGCACCGGCACCGACGGCTGCCAGGCCGAATGTCGCCAGGAATCCAGACCGAAGGGCAGGGGCGATCTCGACACTCCGCCCGATCACCCCGAGGGCGCCGCGGGATGCGGACGGCTCGCTCATCGGGTCACCTCCCCTCGCCTGTCATCCTCGAAGGCCTCGACCAATTCCCTGTACCCGGGCGCGGACACGAGGAGTGCCCCGTGCGTGCCGCAGGTGACGCGCCTGCCACTGTCGATGTAGAGGACAGTCTCTGCAACGGCGATCGCCGACGGCCGCGAGGCCACCATCACGGTGGTGCCGACGAGACCGGTCCCGACGAGATTCGACAGGACGCGCACCTCGGTGGCCGGGTCGAGCGCCGATGTCGTGTCGTCCAGGAGCAGCAGAACCGGACGAGTCACGAGCGCCCTGGCGAGTGCGAGGCGTTGCCTCTGGCCACCCGAGAGGCTGACTCCCCTTTCGCCGAGAGGCGTGTCGAGCCCCTCCTCGAGTTCAAGGAGGAACTCGGCATCCGCAACCCTCAGCGATTCGCGGAGGGTCCCGTCATCGACATCGCGGCCAAACGTGAGGTTGAATCGGACCGACTCCGAGAAAAGGAATGCCTCCTGGAACACGAGGGAGACCTGTCCAGGGGCCACCGCGAGCTCACCGGATGAGACCGGCACCAGGCCCGCGATTGCCTCGAGGAGCGTCGTCTTCCCCGAGCCTGTGGCCCCGACCAATGCGACCATGCGACCCGGCTCTATGGCGAAATCAGCGTCCCGCAGAACGTCAACCTCGGGGATGTGCCTGAGCGTCAGGTTGGTGGCGCGGACGACGTTGGCGTCATTCGCGATCGAGAGCAGCAGTCTCGGATCAGCCACCAGCGGATCGTCGAGTATCCGCCGCACCCTGTTCCATCCCGCGTACGAGTGGGGCAGCTCCGAGAAGACGTACCCGATGAGGCGGAGGGGAACGACGAGAAGCGTGAACAGGTACATGGAGGCGGCGAGATCGCCGACACTGACATGACCGTCCCTCACGCGCACCGCGCCGACAACCAGCAACAGAAGGGTCCCGATCGACGGGACGGCTTCGAGCATCATCTCGAAAGTCGCGCGGGCCCTGATGGCCTTCACCCGGGCGTTCCTCAGGCGCGCGGTGATCTCAGAGAGCCTTGCGGCCTCCCTGTCCTCGGCACCGAAAGCCTTCACGACCGTGACAGCCTCGAAACTCTCGAGTGCAGCCTCGGAGAGACGCCCCATCTCCTCCTGGGCGCTCGCGAAATGGCGGTCCACCCTGTTTTGGTAGCCGACGTTCAGGATGACGAGCACGGGCAGCACGACACCTGCAACTCCACCGAGCGCGGGGTCAAGGACGAAGAGCCCGACCGCACTGACCACGAGCAGCAGAATGACCGAACTCCCGTAGGGAAGGGGGGCGAGAACGGCGATCGCAGCCTCGACATCCACCCCGGCGCGGGCCACCAGGTCCCCCGTCTGGTGGCGGCGGTGCCACGCGACCGGTTGTTCGGAGTAACGGGTCACCACCTGAGTTGCGAGCCTCTCGGCGACACCCCACTCCGTCTTCCCGGCAAAGGTCCTTCGGACCACCACCCCGACCGCGCGGAGCAGCGCGATCGACACGATGATGAGACAGGCCGTCGCAACGGCTGACACAGCCACCTCGCCCTCGTCGAACCGCCTGATGACGACATTGTCGATCATCCAACGGACCCCCAGCGACGAGCCAGCCGTGCAGAGCGCGAACACGGCAGCCCCGGACACGGCCACCGCAAAGGACCCCGGCTGCAGCCGGATGAGGGAGACGATGAGACGGAAACCACGCCGCAGCTTTGACGTGCCGTCAGCTGCCTCGATGTCCACCCGCCTATTGTGGCACCTGCCCGCTCTGCGGCACTGGAAGAAACAATGAACCGGACAGATCTCGCCCTTCTCATCATCCGAGCCGTGTTCGGCGTGTTCATGCTGCTCCACGGCGTCAACAAGATCAGGAGCGGGCTCGACGGGACGGCCGGATGGTTCGGCTCGATCGGCATGCGACGTCCGGCTCTCCAGGCGCGCACGGCCGCATGGACGGAGATTTGTGCGGGCGCTCTCTTTGCCGTCGGTCTTCTGACGCCCGTCGCGGCGGCCGCGATCATCTCGGTGATGTGTGTCGCGATCATCACAGTGCACCTCAAGGTGGGTTTCTTCATCTTTCTTCCTGATGGCGGATGGGAGTACTGCGCATCGATTGCGGCAGTGGCCGCAGCAGTGGCCGTCGCCGGCCCGGGCAGGGCGTCACTTGACGAGCTGCTCGGATGGACGACGGGGTCCGTGGTCGGTGCACTCGCTGTTCTCGTCGGTCTCGTCGCGACCGCGGGCCATCTCGCGCTCTCCTGGCGACCGCGGGCCGGGCAATGAACAGGCGCGCATGGAACGTCGTGAAGGTCCTCGGGCTCGCTTTCATCGCGTGGATGTGGTTCTACGGGTTCGTCCTCGCCCCCAGGGAGAGCATGAACCGCATCGGGGACCCTTCGTGGGGAACCCGCTCAGAGGCCACGTGCGCGGCCGCGAAGAAGGCCCGCGCAGGTCTCGCCGACCTGACGCGCATCGATCCGGACGACCCCGCAGTCCTGCGGAGGAAAGCTGACATCATCGACGCCGCAACGGACACTGTCGAGAAGGCGATCGACTCCATCGAGAAGGACGTTCCCGCAACGGAGAAGGGCAGGGCCCTGGTTCCCGAGTGGATCGCCGATTACCGCACGTACATCAGGGACCGGAGGGACTACGCGAACGTCCTCAGGTCGGGCAGGATCGCCGAGTTCGGCGAGAGCGTCGAGGAGGGTGTGCCCATCTCCGAGAGACTGGCCAAGTTCTCGCGCGAGAACCTGATGAAGTCTTGCCAGCCGCCGCGAGACCTTCAGGCCTGACGCACGTCCTCCCACTTTCCGTCGATCAACTGCCTGATGACACGGGCCGGTGACCCGACGGCAACGCTGAAGTCCGGGAGGTCGGACGTGACGACCGAATTGGCACCCACCACGACATGTCGCCCGATGGTGACCCCGGGCAGGATCACCGCACCGTGACCGATCCACGAGCCGTCACCGACGCGGACGGCGCGCTCGGGTTGCGTCTGGAGCGAAATGGGCCGCGCCGGATCCTCGTACCCGTGGTTCTGGTCGGTCACATACACGTGGTGACCTGTCCACACATCGTTGCCGATCTCCACCGAGAAGTGTCCGACGATGCCGCTGTTTCGACCGATGAGACAACGGTCGCCGA
The DNA here is from genome assembly GCA_005788205.1 of Actinomycetota bacterium. GTDB lineage: Bacteria > Actinomycetota > Acidimicrobiia > Acidimicrobiales > Ilumatobacteraceae > UBA2093. The sequence goes on from SXYT01000080.1 coordinate 6,747, forward strand.
TGACCACGACGCGATCACTGATGCACTCCTGGCCGGGAACCATCCCCGCCGAGAGCGCGACTCCGGGCCCGATCATCGTGTGGCTCCCGATGTGGATGTACTGCTCGTTGAAGATCGTGACCGGCGGCCACATGATGATGCTCCGTTCGCCGAACGAGCCGAACCTGCGCCCCCTCGGGTCATCCGG
>SXYT01000081.1 GCA_005788205.1 Actinomycetota bacterium
ATGGTGCAGGACCTGCGCACCGAGGTCGAGTCCGGGAATGTCGCCGCGGTGCTCGACGTCGATCTCGACGAGTTCATGGAGGGTTACCTCCGCTGGCGCAGGTCCCAGGCCGAATAGGCGGGACAGGCCGACAGGGGTGCTCCCTGCGCCGCTGCTAGGTTCGGAGTCTTCATGATCCGTCTCGAAAACGTCTCCAAGATGTACGGCAACGAGACCCCCGCCGTGCGTGATGCCTCCTTCGACGTGGCGAAGGGTGACTTCGTGTTCCTCGTCGGCCCGTCCGGGTCCGGCAAGTCCACCCTGTTGCGCCTCGTCAACCGACAGGAGCGTCCCGAGAGGGGCAACGTGTGGGTTGCGGGCCGGAACATCAACGAACTGCCGAACAGCCAGATCCCGTTCCTGCGGCGCACCATGGGGAACGTCTTCCAGGACTACAAGCTCCTGGCGAACAAGACGGTGTTCGAGAACGTCGCCTTCGCCCTCGAGGTCATCGGCAAGCCCCGCCACCTGATCGCCCAGCAGGTGCCCCAGGTCCTCGATCTGGTCGGGCTCGCGGGCAAGGAGGACCGGTTCCCCAACCAGCTCTCCGGAGGCGAGCAGCAGCGCGTGTCGATCGCGCGGGCCTTCGTGAACAGGCCGTTCATCCTGCTCGCCGACGAGCCGACGGGCAATCTCGACCCTGCGACGGGCGAGGGCATCATGTCGCTCCTCGACGAGATCAACCGCACGGGGACGACGGTGGTCATGGCCACCCACGACCACCGCGTGGTGAACGCCATGCGCAAGCGCGTGATCCAGCTCGACCGCGGTGTCATTGTGCGTGACCAGGAGAGGGGCGTGTACGAATGATCCAGCGTGTCTCCTATGCCCTCCGCGAGACCCTCGCCAACTTCCGCCGCAACGTGACGCTGTCGGTGGCGGCCGTCATCACCTCCGCCGTGTCGTTGCTGCTCGTCGGCACCACGTTCCTCATCCAGCGCGCCTTCGACAACCTGCTCGTGCAGTGGAAGGGCGACGTCGGGATGATCGTCTTCGTGCGCCCGGACGTCCAGCCGGACGCGCTCGCGTTCATCGAACAGACGATCAAGTCGCAGCCGAACCTGGTGAAGACCGAGGAAGTGGAGTACCTGGACAAGACCGCGAGTTATGAGGAGGCGAAGCGCGTCTTTGCCGGCGACCCGACCACGCTCAGTCTCCTCTCGATCGACACCATCCCGACGCAGTTCAAGGTGGTGCCCTCCACCACCGACCCCGAACTCGTGCGCAGCCTTGCGTCGCAGTTCCGTGGTCTCCCCGGTGTCTCCGGGGTCGCCCTCGCCGAGGACGAGTTCGAGGTCATCAGCACGCTCTCGGGTTTCGTGCGCACCGTCACCATCGGGATGTCGCTGGTGCTGCTCGCCGTGGCGGTGATCCTGATCTGGAACACGATCCGCACGGCCATCTTCGCCCGCCGCCGCGAGATAGAGGTGATGAAACTCGTCGGGGCGACCGACTGGTTCATCCGCGTCCCGTTCATCCTCGAGGGACTCGTCCAGGGCCTCGTCGGGGCCATCGTGTCGTGCGGGGGCCTGTGGGCGCTCAACTCCGCGTGGACGAACGGCGTGGCCGGGTTCAAGGCGGGAACAGGGGTCAGTGCGCTCGTGGTGCCGTCGGGGTACACAACCGGCGTCATGGTGAGCCTCCTCGTCATCGGGGCGCTCGCGGGCGGCATCGGGTCCGGTGTCGCCTCCAGCAAGTTCCTCGACGTCTGAGCCCGTCTCGCAGGGCCTGTCCCGCCGGCAATAGGGTGCGGGCGTGAGCTACGAACACATCTCCCTTGATATCGCCGACGGCATCGCCACGATCACCCTGAACCGTCCCGACAAACTGAACGCGTTCACCGGAACGATGATGCACGAGATGATCGCTGCGTTCGACCGCACGGATGCGGACGACGACGTCAAGGCCGTGATCGTCACCGGCGCGGGAAGGGGCTTCTGCGCCGGCGCAGACCTGTCGTCGGGCGGGGACACGTTCTCCCGCGGCGGCAGCGACGTGGTGGACAGGAAGGGAATCCCGCGCGACGGCGGCGGGCTGCTGACCCTGCGCATCTTCGACAGCCTGAAGCCGGTGATCGGTGCCATCAACGGCGCCGCCGTGGGAGTGGGGGTCACGATGACGCTCCCCATGGATATCCGGCTCGCGAGCGAGGACGCGAAGTTTGGGTTCGTCTTCGCCAGGCGCGGCATTGTCCCCGAGGCGTGCAGCAGTTACTTCCTGCCCCGGCTGGTCGGCATCCAGCAGGCCACCGAGTGGGTCTTCACCGGCCGCGTCTTCCCGGCTGCCGAGGCGAAGGAGGCGGGCCTCGTGCGCAGCGTGCACGCCCCGGCCGACCTCCTGCCCGCCGCGCGGGCTCTCGCCCGGGAGATCGCGGACAACACCGCGCCCGTGTCCGTCGCGCTGTCGCGCAGGATGCTGTGGCGGATGCTCGGCGCCTCCCACCCGATGGACGCGCACCGCGTCGACTCGCGCGGGATCATGGAGCGGGGCCGCAGTGCCGACTCCCGCGAGGGCGTTGTCAGCTTCCTGGAGAAGCGCCCCGCGTCCTATCCGGACAAGGTGAGCGCCGGCCTGCCGGACGTGTTCCCGGGCTGGGTCGATCCAGAGTTCTCCTGACATGTCCGGTGCGGGCCCGACGCTCCACGACACCGTGGGCCCGGCGTTCTTCGTCGACCTCGTCGACCGCTTCTACGAGGGCGTGGAGGGGGACCCCGTCCTCATCCCTCTCTACCCGGACGGTGCGGACACGGCGGGTGCACGCGAGCGCCTCGCGATGTTTCTCGCCCAGTACTGGGGTGGCCCGCACGACTACATGGAGAAGCGCGGCCACCCGATGCTGCGTGCGCGCCACAACCAGTGGGTGATCGGCCCCCAGCAACGTGACCGCTGGTTGGTGCACATGCTCGCGGCGCTCGAGTCGGCGGTGGCCGCGCTGCCGCTCGACCAGGGCACGAAGGACGACGTGCTGGGTCAGGTCGCCACGTACATGGTCAACGCGGCGGAGCACCTGCGCAACGCGGACTCATGAGCGCCCGTTCGGTCCGAGCGCGTGCAGTGCGATCGCCGCGGCCGCGCCCACGTTGAGGCTGTCCGTGCCGGCGTGCATGGGGATCCGCACGCGCGTGCCGGCCTCGACGAGCAGGCCCGCCGACAGTCCGCCGCGCTCGCTCCCGAGCATGAGCGCCACCTTCCCCCCGGCCGGGGGCACCACGCGGGAGATGTCAACAGCCGAGGTGTCAGGGGTCGTCGCGTAGGAGTGGTGGCCGTGGTGTTCGACCAGTGACGCGATCTCGTCTGCTTGCCCCGCGCGCGCGAACGGGATGGAGAGCGCGGTTCCCATGCTGACCCGGAGCGCGCGGCGGGCCAGCGGGTCGGCGCTGGTGGCATCCAGGAGGATCCCGTCCCACCCGAGTGCGGCCGCGCTGCGCAGTATCGCGCCCACGTTCGTCGGGTTGTCGATTGCCTCGAGGACGACCACGAACCTGGCGTTGGAGAGGAGTCGTGCGGGGGAGACGAGGGCGGGCCGGGCGAACAGTCCCGTTGCGGTCAGCGGAACACCGAGGCCCGTGACCTCCCTGCGGATCGCGTCGTCGCCGACGTACACCGGGACAGTCGCGCTGACCCGCGGGGCGAGAGCATCTGCCTGACGCGCGTCGCAGAGGAGCGCCACCGCCGCCGCACCGGACTCGATGGCGCGGGACACGACAAGGTCGCCCTCCGCGACGAACATGCCGGCACCGACTTTCTCCTGCCGCTGGGGGCGGCTCGCGAGCTGGCGCTCCCGCCACCTGAACGCGTCGAGGCGGGGGTCAGACGCGTCCTCGACCCGGATGATCATGGTGCGGTCAGTACGACCAGGGGTACGGCGACCAGTCGGGAGGGCGCTTCTCGACGAACGACGCCCGGCCCTCCTCGGCCTCGTCGGTGCCGTAGGCGAGGCGCGTCGCCTCGCCGGCGAACACCTGCTGGCCCACGAGCCCGTCGTCGATCAGGTTGAAGGAGAACTTGAGCATGCGCTGCGCGGTGGGGCTCTTGCCGTTGATCTCGCGGGCCCACTGCAGCGCGGTCCTCTCGAGCTCGGCGTGGGCCACGACCTCGTTCACGGCGCCCATCGCGTGCATCTGGTCGGCGGTGTACTCGCGGCCGAGGAAGAAGATCTCGCGGGCGAACTTCTGGCCCACCTGGCGCGCGAGGTAGGCGCTGCCGTAGCCGCCGTCGAACGAGGCAACGTCCGCGTCGGTCTGCTTGAAGCGTGCGTGCTCCCGTGATGCGAGCGTGAGGTCACTGACCACGTGCAGGCTGTGCCCGCCGCCCGCCGCCCAGCCGGGCACGACGCAGATGACGATCTTCGGCATGAAGCGGATCAGGCGCTGCACCTCGAGGATGTGGAGCCGTCCGGCGCGCCCGCGGTCCATCGAGTCACGCTCCTCGCCCTCGGCGTACTTGTAGCCGTCCCTGCCGCGGATGCGCTGGTCCCCGCCGCTGCAGAAAGCCCAGCCGCCGTCCTTCGGGGAGGGGCCGTTGCCGGTCAGCAGCACGACACCGATGTCGGTGCTCTGGCGGGCATGGTCGAGGGCGGCGTACAGCTCGTCGACGGTGTGGGGACGGAACGCGTTGCGCACCTCCGGGCGGTTGAACGCGATGCGCACGGTGCCCTGGTCGAGCGCACGGTGGTAGGTGATGTCGGTGAAGCCGAAACCCGGCACCTCTTTCCAGGAGGCGGGGTCGAAGATGGGGGAGATCGTCACGCCCCACATTGTTCCACCGCCAGGTCGATACTCCTCCAGCCGATGACACCGGACACGCCCGGGCTGTCTCCGCGGGTGGCGGGACCGGGCCCGGGACAACGCGGCGGGGGGATTCGCGCCCGCCCGGGCCGCACCACCGGCATTCTCGTGCTGTCGGTGGCGGAAGCGGGACGGGGCCTGCGTATCGTTCAGCGGCAATGAAGACCATCGTCGCGTTCTCGGGCTCCACGAGGGCCGCCTCCTTCCACACCCGCATCATCCGCGCGCTCCCCGGGCTCGCGCCCGACGGCCTGCAGATCGCCCACTTCGACCTCGCCGACGTGCCGTTCTACAACCAGGACCTCGAGGGCGATGCCCAGCCCTCAGCAGTGATCGCCATGCGCACCGCGGTGGCGGAGGCCGACGGCGTCCTGTTCGCCGCGCCCGAGTACAACGGCTCCTACTCTGCGCTCACCAAGAACACTGTCGACTGGCTGACCCGTCCGATGGGTGGCGGGGCACTGCGCGGCAAGAAGGTGATGGTCGTCAGCGTGACGCCCGGTCCCGGCGGTGGCCAGCGCATCTCGAAGACGCTCTCCGAGGTGCTGCCGTTCTTCGACAACGAGGTCGTCTCGGTCGTCAACGCAGCAACCGTGCACGAGAAGATCGCCGCTGACTCCGACACGGTGACGGATGCTGACCTCGCCGTCGCACTGCGCGACGGCCTCGCCTCCTTCTGAGGCCGCCGCGGTCAGGCCGCGGACGCCGCAGTCCCGCCCGCCCCGGGTCTCACCAGGTGTCGACCATCGGGCGTTTCTTGCCCGCCCTGTCGCGCCACGGTCGCGGTGAGCCGATGACCGCGAGGATGTGGCCCCTCGTGTCGGCCGGGTCGATCACGTCGTCGATCTCCACGTGGCTCGCCATGTTCAGCGCACTGCCGTTCTCGTACGCCCGCGCGATGAGGAAGGCCTCCAGTTCGGCGCGCTTCGCCGGGTCGGTCTCGGCCTCCAGTTCCTTGCGGTAGCCGAGCCGCACCGCCCCCTCGAGGCCCATCCCGCCGAACTCTCCCGTGGGCCACGACACCGTCATCGCGTTCCCGTGGAAGCTGCCGCCGGCCATTGCCTGTGCGCCGAGCCCGTAGCCCTTCCTCAGCACGACGGTCACCCACGGCACGCTGATGCTCGCCGCCGTCACGAACATGCGTCCGAAGTGCCGGACCTGGGCGGTGTGCTCTGCGTCCGGGCCGACCATGAACCCCGGCGTGTCGCAGAGGCTCACGACCGGCAGGTCGAACGCATCGCAGAGCTGGACGAAGCGGGAGGCCTTGTCGGCCGCGTCTGAGTCGATGGCACCGCCCAGGTGGGCGGGGTTGTTCGCGATGACGCCGACAGGGCGGCCCTCGATGCGCGCGAGGGCGGTGAGGATGCCGACTCCGAACGTCGGCCGCAGCTCGAGGAGCGTCCCCTTGTCGGCGAGCAGCTCCATTGCGCGGCGCACGTCGTAGACGCGCGTGCGCTGCTCGGGCACGACGTCGCGCATGAGGGCATCGTCGTGGCGTTCCCACGCTGCGACCGGCCCCTGGAAGTAGGAGAGGTACTGCTTCGCGACCGCGACCGCCGCCTCCTCGTCCTTCACCCGGATGTCGACGACGCCGTTCGCGGTCTGGACGTCGATCGGGCCGATGTCGGTGGGTTTCACCACGCCCAGGCCGCCGCCCTCGATCATCGCCGGGCCGGCCATCCCCGTGTAGCTGTCCTCGGTGGCGATGATGACGTCGCAGCACCCGAGAAGGGCGGCGTTCCCGGCGAAGCAGAAGCCGTTGGTGATGCCGACGAGCGGCACCAGACCGGAGAGCTGGGCGAAATACGCGAATGCGAGACAGTCGAGCCCGGCGACCCCCGAGGCATCAGTGTCACCGGGCCGACCGCCGCCGCCCTCCGCGAACAGGATGAACGGGAGCCGCAACTGCCGCGCCACGTCGAAGATGCGGTCCTTCTTGGTGTGGTTCTTCTGGCCCTGCGTCCCGGCGAGGACCGTGTAGTCGTAACTCGCGACCGCCACGCGCGATGCGTCGCCGGGGAAGAGGCCGGCGTTCACCGTGGCGAGCCCGCCCACGAGACCGTCGGCGGGCGTGTTGCGGATCAGGTCATACAGCTCCCGCCGGCGGCGCTGCGCCGCGATCGCGAACGAGCCGAACTCCACGAACGAGCCGTCGTCAACCAGGTCGGCGATGTTCGCGCGCGCCGTGCGGTGGCCCCTCGCGGCCCGGCGCGCCACTGCCTCCGGTCTCGCCTCGTCCGTGGTGAGGAATCGCCTCTCGCGGTAGCGCGCAAGGTCGGCTCGCTCGCCGCTGACAACAGGGGAGTCATCGGCACCGGCAGAGGCCGCGGCCACCGCGCCGGGTGCGACGCGAACAAGCACCTGGCCCGCGGCAACGGTGTCTCCCTCTGCCACGAGGATCTCCTCCACGGTGCCGTCGCTCTCGGCCTCCACCGGGTGTTCCATCTTCATCGATTCGATGATCACGAGCTCCTGGCCGGAGCGGACCTGGTCGCCGGGGCCCACTGTCACACGGAAGACGGTGCCGATGAGGGGAGAGGTCACGTGGAGCATCGCCATGTGGAGTTTCTACCAGTCGGCCGCTCCACGGGGATGTGCCGTGGTGTGCCCTGGGCAGGCAAGACTTCCCGGGTGCTCGCCGTCGCGTCGTTCTTTCTCGCCGGGACGGTGCTCGGGTTGCTCATGCCGCGTTCCAGGGAGTTCGCCGGCCCGGCGGGGAGGTGGGTCGTCACGGTCGCGCTGCCGGCCCTGATCCTGGCGCGTCTGCCGGAACTCGAGCTCGGCAGGGATGCCGCGGTACCGGTGGCCACTGCGTGGGTGACGATCATCGCGGGTGCCTCGGTCGTCTGGGCTGTCTCACGGCGGGCAGGGTGGCCGCCGCACGTCACGGGGGCCCTGCTCATGGTGGTGCCGCTCGGGAACACCAGTTTCCTCGGGCTCCCCGTGGTGGAGGCGGTTCTCGGCAGGGACCACCTGCCCGCGGCACTCGCGTTCGACCAGGTCGGCACGTTCCTCGCGCTCGCGACATACGGAACATGGGTGTCAGGGCGGCTCGGCTCCGGTGGCGCCGGCCCGCGTGCGATGGTGCGCCGGCTCCTCGCTTTCCCGCCGTTCCTCGCGCTCATGGGCAGCCTGCTGCTCAGGATCATCGACGTGCCGGATGCAGCGAACGAGGTGCTGGTCCTGCTCGGGCGCACCGTCGCGCCGGTCGCGATGGTGTCGCTCGGCCTGCGCTTCGTTCCGCGCCTGCGGGTCGCGCACCCGTCCGCGGTCGTCCTCGGAATCACCGTGAAGATGCTGCTCTTGCCGGCGCTCGTGGCCGTCGCCGCCGTCGTCATCGGCGACCCGACCGCCACGGCCTGGATGGCGAGCATCGTGGAGGCATCCATGCCCCCGATGGTGACCGCCGGGGTGATCGGGGTCGCTGCCGGGTTCGACGAGGACCTCACGACCAACCTGGTCGCCGCCGGCACCGTCATCGCTCTCGTCTTCTACACCGTCGTCTCGTTGCCGGGCTGACCGACGGGGCATCATGTGGGTGGAGGGCCCCATGATCTCGTTCGTCAACCAACTGCGCCGGCTCGCCGCCGAGCGCCCTGACTCCGTGGCGATCACCTGTCAGGGAGAGTCAGTCACCAGGGCCGAGCTGCTCGAGCGGGGCGGCGATCTTGCCGTCCACCTGCAGGGGCTGGGTGTGGCAACGGGTGACCTCGTCACGGTCGCGCTCCCGAACAGCATTGACTGGTTCGTCTCGTACGTCGCCATCTGGCTCCTCGGTGCCACGCCCCAACCAGTGTCCTCAAGGCTCCCGCAGCGCGAACTCGAGGCACTGATCGAGCTCGCCGATCCGCCGGTCGTGATCGGTGCACCGGACGGCGCGATCGAGGGCAGGCACACGATCCCCGTCGGTTTCCGCGCGCCGCGCGCCGATGCCTCGGGCCTGCCCGATGTCATCTCTCCCGCATGGAAGGCGCCGACGTCCGGTGGCAGCACGGGCAGGCCGAAGCTGATCGTGTCGGGCGACCCCGCCGTGATGGACGAGACGGCACCGCCGCCGCTCATGATGGACCCGGGCGGGTGCCTCGTGATGCCCGGTCCGCTGTACCACAACGGCCCCGCGGTCTGG
>SXYT01000010.1 GCA_005788205.1 Actinomycetota bacterium
AGGCCGCAGGTTCAAAGCCTGTCACCCCGACCATTGCGTGCACCCGAATCCCCGGCCGAGCGCAGTCCGCGTGACTGCACGAGCACGCCCCCAGTGGTCGATCCGCGAGGTGGGGCGACGACATGCGAAAATGGGCGCGACGGCCACGAACAGGTACTGAGGCAGTAATGGCACACTCAGACGAACCGGACTTTGACCCGGCGGCACTCCGCGCTCGATACGCACTCGAGCGCGAGAAGAGACTGCGGTCCGACGGGATTGACCAGTACCGCGAGGCTCGCGGGGACCTCGCCGTGTACGTCGAGGCCGATCCCTACGCACCGGCTGCGGTCGATCGTGAGCCAGTGGTCGAGGACGTTGAGGTCGCGATCATCGGGGGCGGGTTCAGCGGGCTTCTCGCCGCGGCCCGGTTGTCGGAGCGGGGTATCACCGGGTTCCGGATCGTCGAGGCCGGTTCGGATTTCGGTGGGACGTGGTACTGGAACCGTTACCCGGGTGCGCAGTGCGACACCGATGCCTATTGCTACCTCCCGCTGCTGGAGGAACTCGGGTACATGCCGAGGGAGAAGTACGCCTACGCCAAAGAGATTTTCGAGCACTCACAGCGGATCGGTCGGCACTACGGGCTCTATGACCGCACCCATTTCTCCACCCGAGTGAGCTCGTTGGAGTGGGACGACGCGCTCGCCCGTTGGCACGTCCGCACGGATCTCGGCGATGATGTGCGGGCACGGTTCGTCGTGTCGGCGCTCGGGCCGATGTCGCGCCCGAAGCTGCCCGGCATCCCGGGGTTGGAGACGTTCGCCGGGCACTCGTTCCACACCGGTCGCTGGGACTACGGCTACACGGGCGGTGACTCCACCGGGGGGATGACCCGTCTCGCCGACAAGAGGGTCGCGGTGATCGGCACCGGTGCGTCGGCGATCCAGTGCGTGCCGCGACTGGCGCGCGATGCGCAGCACGTCTACCTGTTCCAGCGGACCCCGTCGTCGGTCGACTTCCGCCGCAACCAGCCGACCGACCCCGAGTGGTGGACGTCGCTCCAGCCGGGCTGGCAGCGCCAGCGGCGGGAGAACTTCGATGCCATCTCGATGGGCCGGGCGGTGGACACCGACCTCGTCGACGACGGATGGACCGACATCTTCCGCGCGATCTCGTCACCCAAGGGCGAGAACCGACCGCGCTCCCGGGAGGAGCGCGATCGTGTCGTCGAGCTGACCGACATGCGCAAGATGGAGGAGATCCGCGGCCGTGTCGACGACACGGTTCTCGACCGCGAAACGGCTGACTTGCTGAAGCCGTACTACCGGGTGATGTGCAAGCGGCCGACGTTCAACGACGAGTACCTCGAGTGCTTCAACCGCGACAACGTCACGCTGATCGACGTCAGCGAGAGCAAGGGCGTCGAGCGGATCACCGAGCACGGCGTGGTGGCCGACGGCAACGAATACGACGTCGACCTCATCGTGTACGCCTCCGGTTTCGAGACGTCACCCGACCTGCGCCGTCGGACCGGAGTGGACGTGCTCGGCCGGAATGGCGTGCACTACGACGACATGAGAGCGCAGGGATTGAGGACCCTGCATGGCTTCTGCACCCGTGGCTTTCCGAACCTGTTCTCGATCGGCATCTCACAGAACGCGTTCAGCGTGAACATGACCTCGATGTTCGACGACCAGGCCCGCCACATCGCCTACATCGTCGCCGAAGCGACGGCACGAAGGGCGCGGACCGTCGAGCCCACCGATGCTGGCCAGGAGGCGTGGGCGGCCCAGCTCACGCGGCCGAGCTCAGGTGGCGACGGCAGCGGCGGGTTCCTCAGCTCCTGCACGCCGGGTTACTACAACAACGAAGGCAGGTCCACCGGCACCAACTCGTTCCTCGGCGCGTTCCCCCGTGGCATCGGCGCCTTCAACCAGCTGCTCGAGGACTGGCGCGCCGCCGGTGACCTCGATGGTCTCGAGCTGATCTTCGACAGCTGAGCCCGGGGCTCAACACGGCGGCTTGCCCCGGGGAAGGTCCCGGTCGGCCCGCGGAACCTCAGACGAGCAGTTCGGCGATCTGCACGGCGTGGAGCGCCGCGCCCTTGCGGAGGTTGTCATTGCTGACGAACAACGCGAGCCCGCGGTTGTCCGGTGCTGACTGGTCCTGGCGGATGCGCCCGACGAAGCACGCGTCTGCTCCGGCCGCCTCGAGCGGGGTCGGGATGTCGCTGAGCACCACACCGGGCGCCGAGGCCAGGATCTCCACGGCGCGGGATGCCGTCATCGGGCGGGAGAACTCCACGTTCAGCGCGAGGGAGTGACCCGTGAACACCGGGACGCGCACGCACGTGCCGGACACGAGCAGGCCGGGGATCTCCAGGATCTTGCGCGTCTCGTTGCGCAGCTTCTTCTCCTCGTCCGTCTCGCCCTCGCCGTCGTCGACCAACGACCCCGCGTACGGCAGCACGTTGAACGCGATCGGCCGGGCGAACTTCTTCGGTGTGGGCCACATGACTGCGTGACCGTCGAACGTCAGCCCGGCGGCACCGGCCGTCATCGCCTGGGCCTGGGAGTCGAGCTCCTCGACGCCGGCGAGGCCGCCGCCGCTGACGGCCTGGTAGGTGGATGCGACCATCCGCACCAGCCCGGCCTCGTCGTGCAGGGGCTTCAGCACCGGCATGGCGGCCATGGTGGTGCAGTTCGGGTTGGCGATGATCCCCTTCGGCGGGTTCTTCGCCAGGTGGCCATTCACCTCGCTGACGACGAGCGGCACCTCCGGGTCCATCCGGAAGGCACTGGAGTTGTCGATGACGACGGCACCGGCGGCCGCGAAACGCGGGGCGAGCTCGCGTGAGGAGGTGGCACCGGCGGAGAAGAGCGCGATGTCGAGACCTGACGGGTCGGCGGTGGAGGCATCCTCCACCGTGACGTCGAGATCACCGAAGCGCAGGACGGTGCCGGCGGAACGGCTGGAAGCGAAGAAACGGACCCCGGACAGCGGGAAATTCCTCTCGAGGAGGAGGGTCCTCATGACACTTCCCACCTGGCCTGTCGCCCCGACAACTCCCACTCGCATGAGCGGAAAGGCTAACCACGGCGGGCGAGAAGCCACCAATGACTTTTGTTCGCCACGTCAAGGTCGCGCTGCGCGACGGTCTCGCCGCGGTACTCGACCGGTTTCTGCGGCCTGCCGGGATGATGGAGAACGGCCACCTCGGAGAGGTCGATCTTCGTGGCCTCCACTGCGGCGAACACGCGGCGCGGATCGAGCCTGTTGGCCTGCCAGCCGAGACGGGTCGACCAACGCCAACGGGACAGCCTGTCGCCTGCCACAGGCAGGTGCCAGAGCGACCTCACCACGGCACCGGCCGGCACGAGCAGGGCATCCTCGGGGACCCACGTGCGGTAGTTGAGCGCGACCCATCCCCCGGGCTTCACGATGCGCAGTGCCTCACGGGTGAGCCGGACCGCATCGGAGGACCTGCAGTGCTGGAGTGTGATGTAGGAGAACACCACGTCGACGCTCTGGTCGGGGACGTTGATCGAGTTCCCGTCGGCGATGTGGACGGTGCGGAAAGAGTTGACCCTGCCGAAACGGGCGACCGTCTCGCGGCAACGCTCGAGGAATGCCGCGTCCACATCGGTTGCCGTGACGCTCCCGAACTTCCGCGTGAAGGCCGCCGTCATCCTGCCGATGCCGGAGCCGATCTCCAGCATCGAGAGCCCGAGTGCCGCCGACGACCAGCCGAACCTGTCGATGTAGACGTCGACCTCGGCATCACCCGTCTCCACGAAGTTCTCGAGGTTCAGCGCCTCGCCGGTGAGATTGTTGAACACCCAGCCGGTCTCGCGGACGACGTCATCAGCGCTCTCGCGCGCCTCGGCGCGGGTCCCCGCGGCCCGCCACGGCGTTAGCTGACGGCGTCTCTCTGCCATCCGCCGAGTCTGGCAGACCGACCTACTTGCGCTCGGGCAATGGCGCGGAGTACGCGGTCCCGGAGTCGAGACCGAACGCGGTGTGGAGTGCTCGCACGGCGGTCTCCATGTCAGACAGCGAGACGACGACGGACACCCTGATGGTGCTGGTGGAGATCATGTGGATGTTGACGTTGTTGTCCGCCAGCACCCTGAACATCCTCGCGGCGATCCCGGGGCTGGTCTTCATGCCGGCCCCCACGAGGGAGACCTTCGCGATGTCGGCATCGTGCGTGACGGCCTGCGCGCCTATCTCCACCGCGACACGGGCGACGATGTCCTCGGCCGCCCTCATGTCCGCCTTGGGGACGGTGAAGGAGATGTCGGTGAGGCCGTCCTTGGACGTGTTCTGCACGATCATGTCCACGTTGATGTTGGCGTTCGCCAGGTTCTCGAACAGCGCGGCCGAGATCCCCGGCCTGTCGGGAACCGCGATGACGGTGACCTTCGACTCGCTCGCATCCTGCACGACTCCGGAGATGACGGGGTCTTCCATGGTGGCTCCTCCTTCAGAGGCTTCGTTGGCGACCCACGTGCCGTGCTCCCAGGTGAAACTGGAGCGGACGTGGATGGGGACGTTGTGGTTGCGCGCGAACTCGACGGACCGGAGTGCCAGCACCTTGCTTCCCACCCCGGCCATCTCGAGCATCTCCTCGAACTGGAGACGGGCGAGCTTGCGTGCCTGGGGGACGATGCGCGGGTCGGCGGTGAAGACGCCCGTGACGTCGGTGTAGATCTCGCACACGTCCGCGTCGAGCGCGGCCGCGAGCGCGACGGCCGTGGTGTCGCTTCCGCCGCGACCGAGGGTTGTCACCTCGCTGTCGGTCGACACACCCTGGAATCCCGCGACCACGACCACCTTGCCGGCGGCGAGCGCATCGCGCACGCGGTCACCCTTGACCTCGAGGATCTTGGCCTTGGTGTGCACGGTGTCGGTGATGATGCCGACCTGCGAGCCGGTGAAACTCACGGCGTCGATGCCGATGCCGGCGAGTGCGATGCAGAGGAGCGACATGGAGATGCGCTCACCGGCAGTGAGCAGCATGTCCATCTCCCGGCCGGGCTGGATGCCCGACACCGCGTTCGCCAGCGAGATCAGGTTGTCGGTGGACTTCCCCATGGCGGACACGACCACCACCACGTCGTTGCCGTGGTTGCGCGTGAACGCCACGTGGTCGGCGACGGCCTTGATGCGGTCCGGATCGGCCACGGAGGTCCCGCCGTACTTCTGAACTACGAGTGCCACAGGAACCCGAGGCTAACGCGGGTGCACTATTGCTCCCACTGACTTTTCCGACGATGCGGGGTGCAGGTAGCCTCTCTCCTTCGTGGGCACAGACAAGAGAAACAGGCAGAAGCAGAACCGCCAGGTGGCGCGCGAGGCGCGGGCGAGAGAGTTGCGGCGCGCGAAGGTGCGCGGTCGCGCGACCCTGTACGGCGGGATCATCGCGGCCGTTCTCGTGACCGTCTTGGCGATCAGCCTGCTGGGCGGCGGCGATGACAGCCCGGCCGACGTCACGGACACGACCTCCGTCGAGGAGGCGCCGGCGTTGTCGACCGTCCCGGGCAGGCAGATCACCGGTGACACGCCGTGCCCGAAGACCGATGGCAGCGAGGAGCGCGCGACCGTCTTCGAGAAGGCACCGCCCACCTGCATCGATGCCACCGGCAAGTACACCGCGACCTTCGACACCAGCGAGGGCAAGATCGTCGTCGCGCTCGACACCGGGAAGACCCCGAACACCGTCAACAACTTCGTCGTGCTGTCCCGCTACAAGTACTACGACGGTTCGTTCATCTTCCGCACCGACCCGACCATCGACATCATCCAGGGCGGCGGGGCGACCAACTCCGACGACCCCGGGTACTCCATCAAGGACGAAGGCAACGGTTTCAGCTACGAGGAGGGCGACCTCGTCATGGCCCGCACGGGTGCACCCGACTCTGCCGGCGGGCAGTTCTTCTTTGTCACCGGCGAGAAGGCCGCGCTCCTGAACAGCCAGGGGACGTACGTGGTCTTCGGCAAGGTCACGGACGGACTGGACGTGGTGAAGTCGATCATCGGCCTGAACTCCGGAACGGGCAGTCTCGGCGGGGCACCCAGCCGCAACGTCGAGATCACCACGGTCACCATCACCGAGAGCTGAACGGGCCCGCGACGGTCGGCCGGATGGGAACCCCGGGCATCCCGCCAGTTACCCTCGTCGCATGGCAGCAAGCATCAAGAAGGTTGGAATCTGCGGGTCGGGCATCATGGGCTCGGGTCTCGCCGAGGTGGCGGCGAAGGCCGGCTACGACGTGGTCGTGCGCTCGCGCAGCAAGGCCACCGCGGACGCGATGATCACGTCCATCGAGAAGGGCCTCGACAAGCAGGTCTCCCGCGAGAAGATCACCGCGGACGACAAGGCCGCGATCCTCGGGCGTCTCTCGGCCACCGCGAAGATCGCCGACCTCGCCGACTGCGGCCTCGTGATCGAGTCGGTCGTTGAGGACCTGGCCGTCAAGACGGCGCTGTTCGCCGAGCTCGACAAGGCCGTGAAGCCCGGCGCCATCCTCGCCACCAACACGAGCACGCTCCCCGTGGTGGAGATGGCAATGGCCACGGGCCGGCCGGACCGCGTGTGCGGCATCCACTTCTTCAACCCCGCCACGGCAATGCCGCTCGTCGAGGTGGTCACCCCGATCACCGCGAGTGACGACACGATCGCCGAGGCGAACGCCTTCGTCGCCCAGTGCGGCAAGAGCGGCGTGCAGGTCAAGGACCGTGCGGGGTTCATCGTGAACGCACTCCTGTTCCCGTACCTCAACAACGCCGTGCGCATCTGGGAGACCGGTACCGCCTCCATGGAGGACATCGACACCGCCATGAAGGGCGGCTGCAACTTCCCCATGGGCCCGTTCGCCCTCCTTGACCTCGTCGGTCTCGACACCTCGCTCTCGATCCTCGAGGCTCTCCACGCCGAGTTCGCGGACCCGAACTACGCAGCGGTCCCCACGCTGCGCAGGCTCGTGGCGGCAGGGAAGCTCGGCCGCAAGTCCGGTGAGGGCTTCTACAAGTACTAGGAGCGGGCGGGGGCTCCGCTCGTGACACGGTTCGACTCGTGCGACTGGGGGTTCCCCACGTCGGACGCATGGCCCGAGGATGACGTGGTTGCAGCGGGTGCCGATCTCGAGCCCGCCACTCTTCTCTACGCGTACTCGCACGGGATGTTCCCGATGCACATCGACAGGCTGCGCAGGCGCCTCGGATGGTGGTCGCCGCTCAGGCGCGGGGTGGTCCCGCTCGACGGTCTCCGCGTGTCGCGTTCGATGCGGCGAAGCGAGAGGCGCTTCACCGTCACGTTCGACACCTGCTTCGAGGACGTGATGACGCAGTGCTCCGACCTCCGTGCCGACGGGAACTGGATCACGCAGGAGTTCGTCCGGTCTTACGCGCGGCTGCACCGCATGGGGCATGCCTCGAGCGTCGAGGTGTGGAACCGGAGCGGTGAGCTGGTCGGCGGCCTCTACGGGGTGAGGATCGACCGGTTCTTCGCCGGGGAATCGATGTTCCACCGCGAGACCGACGCCTCCAAGGTCGCGCTCATGCACCTGGTGGCGCGGCTGAGCGCCGAGGGGGCGCAACTGCTGGACACCCAATGGTGCACCGAGCACCTCGCCTCCCTCGGGTGCGTCGAAGTCCCCCGGCCCGAGTACCTCACCCTGCTCGGGTCAGCACTGGACTGAATCCGCAGGGCCACCGTGGGGAACGGCCGCCCCCATTGACATACTGGCTCTGTGAGCGAGCAGAGCACCCCCCGTCGCGACGAACCGTGGATGATGCGCACCTACTCGGGGCACTCCTCGGCCAGGGCCTCCAACCAGCTGTACCGCACGAACCTCGCGAAGGGCCAGACCGGGCTCAGCATCGCGTTCGACCTGCCCACCCAGACCGGCTACGACCCCGACCACATCCTCGCCCACGGCGAGGTCGGCAAGGTCGGCGTTCCCGTCTCGCACCTCGGCCACATGCGCACCCTCCTCGACTCCATCCCGCCGGGGAAGATGAACACGTCCATGACGATCAACGCGACGGCCGCGTGGATGCTGGCGCTGTACGTCGCGAACGCCCGCGAGCAGGGCGTGGACTCGCGCGAGCTGCGCGGCACCACCCAGAACGACATCGTGAAGGAGTACCTCTCCCGCGGCACGTACATCTTCCCCCCGGCCCCGTCGAAGCGGTTGATCGTGGACATGGTCGCCTGGTGCGCACAGAACGCACCGAAGTGGAACCCCATGAACGTGTGCTCGTACCACCTGCAGGAGGCCGGCGCCACGCCCGTGCAGGAGATCGCCTTCTCCCTCGCCACCGCGATCGACGTCCTCGACGCCGTGCGCGACAGCGGCCAGGTGAGCGCGGACCAGTTTGACCAGGTGTTCGGCTCCATCTCCTTCTTCGTGAACGCCGGCATCCGCTTCATCGAGGAGGTGTGCAAGATGCGCGCCTTCACCGACCTGTGGGAGCGCATCGCCGTGGAGCGTTACGACGTCAAGGACCCGAAGGCCCGGCGGTTCCGCTACGGCGTGCAGGTGAACTCCCTCGGTCTCACCGAGGCGCAGCCCGAGAACAACGTGCAGCGCATCGTGCTCGAGATGCTCGCCGTCACGCTCTCGAAGCGCGCCCGTGCGCGCAGCGTGCAGTTGCCCGCATGGAACGAGGCGCTCGGTCTGCCCCGCCCGTGGGACCAGCAGGGGTCGCTGCGCATGCAGCAGGTGCTCGCGTTCGAGACCGACCTGCTGGAGCACGGGGACATCTTCGACGGGTCGACGGTGATAGAGGCGAAGACCGCCGAGTTGCGCGATGCGGCCTGGGCGGAACTGCAGGACGTGATCGCCCTCGGCGGTGCGTTCAACGCGGTCGATGACCTCAAGGGCCGGCTCGTCCGTTCCATGGCCGAGCGCACGCGTCGCATCGAGACCGGAGAGCAGACGGTCGTCGGCGTCAACTCATACACCGAGGCCGAGGAGTCGCCGCTCGGTGGCGAGGACAACATCCTCATCGTCGACCCGGCAGTCGAGAAAGAGACCATCGCGGACGTCACCGCGTGGCGGTCCGCCCGTGATGGCGCCGCAGTGGAGGCCGCCCTGGGTGAGCTGCGCCGGGCCGCCGAGGACGGCTCCAACATCATGGAGCCCTCCATCGCGCTCGCCCAGGCGGGCGGCACGACCGGCGAGTGGGCCGGCGTGCTCCGCGAGATCTTCGGCGAGTTCCGCGCACCCACAGGTGTCAATGCGGCCGTCGGCCGGCGGACGAACGAGCTCGCGGGTGTCGCCGACTTCGTGAAATCCATGGCAGGCGGGCCTCCCCGGTTCCTCGTGGCCAAGCCCGGCCTTGACGGCCACAGCAACGGTGCCGAGCAGATCGCCGTCGCCGCGCGCGACGCCGGGATGGAGGTCGTCTACAGCGGCATCCGCCTGACTCCCGAGCAGATCGTGGCGAGCGCACGGGACGAGGATCCGGACGTGGTCGGGCTGTCGATTCTCTCCGGTTCCCACATGGAGCTCGTGCCCGAGGTCGTCGACCTTCTGCGCGCCGAGGGCGTCGATGCCCCGGTCATCGTGGGCGGGATCATCCCCGAGGAGGACCGCGACCGCCTGCGCGCCCGCGGGGTCTCGGCGGTCTACACCCCGAAGGACTTCGACATCGCCCGCATCATGCGCGAGGTCGCCGAACTCGCCGCAGCCCACCGCAGGTCCTGACGGCGGGAACATCCCCGCTCCCCCGGAGGTTGCACACGGCATGAGCATTTACGCAACTCCCATCGCCCGTCTCGACGGCCAGCCGAACGCCCTCTCTGCCGTCGACGGCAAGGTGACCCTCGTCGTGAACGTCGCCAGCAAGTGCGGCCTCACCCCGCAGTACGAGGGTCTCGAGGCTCTCCAGAAGCAGTACTCCGACCGCGGCTTCAGTGTGCTCGGCGTGCCGTGCAACCAGTTCAAGGGGCAGGAGCCGGGC
>SXYT01000082.1 GCA_005788205.1 Actinomycetota bacterium
CGGGCATCTGCACGAACCCTCCCCATGTGCGCATGCCGAGGCTCCAGCGCGCGATCGGCAGGCCCTGGTCCGGGCGCACGACTCCCTTGGAGGCACCCGTCGTGCCACCGGTGTACAACAACGGGGCCCCGGCAAAAGTCGAGATGAAAGGGGAGTCATCATGAGCGTCGCGCCAGGTCTCGTAGGTGGAGCCGATCACGAGGATGCGCCGAGGGTCCAGACCGGCCTCGGCGGCGGCGTCGCGGGCGACGGGCTCCAGGCCTGGTTCGGTGACGATGAGTGTCGCCCCGCTGTTGACGAGGAGATACGCGAGTTCCGGTGCGGTGAGGTGCCAGTTGAGCGGCACGTATCTCGTGCCCGCCATCGTGTTGCCGAGGAACATCTCGACCCACTCGGTGCGGTTGTGGCTGAGAATCGCCCACGGGGCATCCTCGCTGATTCCTGATGCGGCAAGGGCATGCGCCACGCGTCGCGCCCTCGATTCCAGCCCGGACCATGAGAGACGGCTCGTGCCGTCATCGACGGCGATGTCATCGGGCGCGGCCGCCGACGACTCGAGCAGGTATCCGGGGTCCACGCCGACATTCTTGCGCTTCTGCGGTGGCGGGGCGTCACGGAGGGTCAACTACGGTTCGTGGGGGCCAGAGGGGGACACAATGGACAAGCCGGAACCAATCAGGAACAAGATCACAGAGATGCTGGGCATCGACTATCCGGTGGTCCAGGCCCCGATGGGGTGGATTGCCCGTAGCCAACTGGCCTCCGCGGTCTCCAACGCAGGGGGTCTCGGCATCATCGAGACGTCCTCCGGGGAGCTGGACGTCATCAAGACCGAGATTGCCGCGATGCGCACCCTCACCGACAGGCCCTTCGGGGTGAACATCGCGCAGGCATTCGTGCGCGACCCCCAGATTGCCGATTTCGTGGTCGAGCAGGGCGTGCGGTTCGTGACCACGTCGGCGGGTGACCCGACGAAGTACACCTCGAAACTGAAGTCTGCCGGGCTGACGGTTTTCCATGTCGTGCCAACGCTCGCGGCGGCACTGAAGGCTGTTGACGCCGGTGTCGACGGCCTCGTGGTGGAGGGCGGCGAGGGCGGGGGATTCAAGAACCCCCGTGATGTCTCCTCGATGGTGCTCGTGCCCCTGGTGGCTGAGCACGTGGACGTGCCGATCATCGCGGCCGGCGGTATCACCGACGGGGCGGGAATGGCCGCGGCGTTCTCGCTCGGCGCAGGTGGTGTCCAGATGGGCACCCGGATGGTCGCAGCCACTGAGTCGCCGGTTCATTCCAACTGGAAGAACGCGATCCTCGGCGCGGCCGAGACGGACACTGTCTTTCTCAACCGTTTCGGTCGTCCGGGTCTCCGGGCTCTCCGGACTCAGAAGACGACCCTGCTGGAGCGGGAGGAGCAGGTGGACCTCTCTGTGTTCGGCCGTGCCACGGACCTCTATTTCGGGGGCGACATGGAGGCTTCCATTGCCCTGACCGGCCAGGTGGCAGGCCGCATCACCGACATCCGTCCCGTCCGCGAGATCATCTGGGGGACCGTGCACGAGTACCGGGCGAGGCTTGCGGACCTCCCCGGCTGACCGCCACTGACCCCGGTCCTGGTCACGCCCCCTCGCAGGTTGTTCCACGCCCTAGGGTGTGCGGATGGAAGACAAAGCACTCCTCACCGAACTCGAACCAGAGGTCGAGCGTCTCCTCAATCGTCACCTCGATTCCGCCGAGGACTGGTACCCCCACGAGCACGTCCCGTGGGAGCGCGCCGCACATCTGTTGTCGGACGGGTTCACCCACGGTGAGCCCGCGCTGTCACAAGGCGCCCGCAGCGCGCTGCTCGTCAATCTGCTCACGGAGGACAACCTGCCCTGGTACACCCGCACGATCTCGCGCGTGTTCGGCGGGAAGTCCGCGTGGGGAGATTGGGTCCAGCGCTGGACGGCAGAAGAAGGCAGGCACGCGATAGTGATGCGCGACTACATCACGGTCAGTGGTCTCGTCGACCCGCGTGTGCTGGAGGACGGCAGGATGGCCCAGGTGAGCGGTGCGGTGGTCCCCGAGCCGGAGACTGTTGTCGACGGGATGTGCTACGTGGCCATCCAGGAGCTGGCCACGAGGATCTCTCACCGCAACACGGGCACAGTGCTCGACGACCCGGTCGGCTACGACGTGATGATGAAGCTGTCCTCCGACGAGAACCGGCACCACCTGTTCTACCGCGACCTCGTCACCGCGACCCTCGAGATCGACCCGTCCGCCGTTGTGGAGGCACTGCACCGTCAGGTGACCAATTTCGAGATGCCGGGAGTGGGCATACCGGGATTCACCGACCATGCCCGTCACATCGCGGCTGCGGGCATCTATGACTTTGCGATCCACCACGAACGGATCATTGTCCCGCTCGTGTTCCGTCAGTGGGCGATCGACAAGGTCGGAGGACTCTCGGCCGGCGCAGAGAAGGCACGTGACGACATGATGCACTTCATCGAGCGTGTCGGGCGCGTCGCGCGCCGCCAGATCGAGCGTCGTGAGGCCGCCGCCGCGGCCATGAACCCTGCCTGACGTCCACTCAGAGCGAGGGAAACTGCAGCCGCAGCTCGCGCTTCAGGATCTTCCCCGAGGCATTGCGCGGAATCGTCTCCACGAACCGCACGGCCACGGGGGTCTTGAAGCGGGCGAGCTTGCCGTCGCAGAATGACAGCACGTCCTTCTCCTCGACGGAGGGGTCCTTCTTCACGATGATTGCAATGGGGGACTCGCCCCACTTCTCGGACGGAACCCCGATGACTGCCACGTCGGCGACCCCGGGGCACCCGAGCAGGAGGTTCTCGATCTCGGCCGGGTAGACG
>SXYT01000083.1 GCA_005788205.1 Actinomycetota bacterium
GACAGTCGATGAACGACGTGCCCGGCACCGGATCGCCGCCGAGGCCCACGCAGGTGGAGACACCGATGCCACGCTGCTTCAGTTCGTAGAGCGCCTGGTACGTCAGCGTCCCGGAACGGGACACGATCCCGACGTTCGGGCCTGATGCGGACGGCGCCTGCGCGATCTCGCCGGCTGTGATCCCGATGTTGCACTTCCCGGGGCTGATGATGCCGGGGCAGTTCGGCCCGAGCAGGCGCACGTTCGGGTGCTTGTTGACGAGCGTGTTGTAGGTCCGCGCCTCGTCCTGGGCCGGGATGCCCTCGGTGATGCACACGATGAAGGTGACCCCGGCCTCTGCAGCCTCGAGGATGGCGGCGGATGCGGCCTTCGGCGGGACGGCCACGAACGACGCGGTCGCACCGGTCGCCTTCACCGCGTCAGCGACGGAGTCGAACATGGGGATGCCCTCGACATCGGTGCCGCCCTTGCCCGGCGTGACACCGGCGACGACCTGCGTGCCGTACGCCTTGTTGCGGAGGCCGTGGTACTTGCCCTGGCCCCCCGTGAGACCCTGGACGATGACCTTGGTGTTCTGGTCGACGAAAATTGCCATTACTGGTTCCTTACTTCGCGAGTGCCACCGCGGCCTGGGCGGCCTCGAGCATCGTGGGCTTGCTGGTCAGTTTTGACTCGGGGATGCCGGCACCCGCGAGGATCTCACGGCCCTGTTCGGCATTGGTGCCGTCCAGGCGGATGACGATCGGCGCGCGCAGATCGACGCGCTTCATCGCCTCGACAATGCCGTTCGCGACCTCCTCGCCGCGGGTGATGCCACCGAAGATGTTGATGAAGATCGCCTTGACCTTCTGGTCGCTGTTGATGACCTCGAGCGCACCCGCCATGAGGTCGGCATTCGCGCCGCCGCCGATGTCGAGGAAGTTGGCCGCGGTGCCGCCGACCTGGTTGACGACGTCGAGCGTGCTCATCGCCAGTCCGGCACCGTTCGCGATGATGCCGACCGTGCCGTCGAGACCGATGTACTGCAGGCCCTTCTCGCGGGCGAGCTGCTCGCGGGCGTCGAGCTCCACGGTCTTGGCGAACTCCTCCCACTCCGGGTGGCGGTAGTCGGCGTTGCCGTCAAGGCTGACCTTCGCGTCGAGCGCGTGCACCTCGCCGGTCGGCTTCAGGATGAGCGGGTTGATCTCGGCAAGGTCGCAGTCACCCTCGGTGAAGCAGCGATAGAGCTTGACGAGGATGTCCGCGACACCCTGCTGCGCCTTCTCCGGGATGCGCGCCTTCACGGCGGCGGCCTTCGCCGCGGCTGCGTCCAGACCGACGGTCGGATCAATGTGCTGGAGGAGGATCGCGTCGGGGTTCTTCGCCGCGACCTCCTCGATCTCCACGCCGCCCTCGGCACTCAGCATGAGAAGGTGCTTCTTCGCCGCACGGTCGAGGGTGAACGAGGCGTAGTACTCCTCGGCTATGTCGGAGGCGTTCTCCACCCACACCCGCTTGACGAGGTGGCCCTTGATGTCCATCCCGATGATGTTCCCGGCGTGGGTCCGCACCTCGTCGGCGTTGTTGGCGAGCTTGATGCCGCCCGCCTTGCCGCGGCCGCCGACCTGCACCTGGGCCTTCACGACCACCGGGTAGCCGGCCTTCTCCGCGACGGCGACGGCCTCGTCGACCGTGTGCGCGACACCGCCGGCCGACACGGGGATGTCGAATCGGGCGAAGTACTGCTTGCCCTGGTACTCGAAGAGATCCATCTGGTTGCTCCTGCTTCTTTGCTTGCTTGTGCTCGGCTGCTGATTGCTACTTGTCGAGGCTGTCGAGCTCGTCCTCGAGCCACTGGCAGATGCTCTTCAACGAGGAGCCGGGGCCGAAGATGTTCGCCACACCCTGCTCTCGCAGCTCGCGTGCGTCGGCATCGGGGATGACACCGCCGCCGAAGACGAGGACCTCGGCGAGGTCACGGTTCGCGAGTTCCTCCATCACGCGGGGGAACAGCGTGTTGTGGGCACCCGACAGCAGGGAGAGTCCCACAGCATCGGCATCCTCCTGGAGTGCGGTCTCGGCGATCTGCTCGGGGGTCTGGTGCAGTCCCGTGTAGATGACCTCGAACCCGTGGTCACGCAGGGCACGGGTGATCGTCTTGGCGCCACGATCATGACCGTCGAGGCCGGGCTTGGCGACGACGACTCGGTAAGTGCGGTTCACAGAAATAAAACCTTACGCCGTGGGGGCAATGCGGCACCAACCCGACCACAATGGGGCCATGCGAAAGCCCCGTCTGCGCAGCCCGCTCGCCCGCGCCGTGGTCCCGGTGATCGGTGGGCTCGCATTTTTCGCTGTTTTCTTCCTCGGGCTGTGGGTCGCCGCCACCGTCATCAACGACCGGGCAGAACCGGGTTCCGAGATCGCGAACAAGGTGTTCGAGGTGGGCAAGGTGACCGATATCGCAGAGGCCGTCGCCGACGGCGGGCCGCTGCTCTTCCCTGACCTCAGGAGCACCGACGGCGTGCGCTCCATCGTCCTCGACCACACCGGGACTGACCCTGCAGAGGGCTGGCAGGTCTACTACGCGTACCCCGCGGATGCCACACCCGACTGCCTCGTGACGCACGTGCCGAAGAGCCGCAAGTACACGGACTGCAGGGGCCGGACCCTCGAGGTGGGGCAGCTCGCGCTGCCGGTTGACGTGCGGCCGGTGGTCGAGAACCGCACCACGCTGTCGATCGACCTCCGGGGAGTGACCTCCCCTGAAGGCCCGGTGCCCGGCGCGACCACGACCACAGCGCCCTGAAGCGCCTGCTCAGGCGTTGCTGACGGCGTCGACGAGACGTGCGGCGAACTCCTCGGAGTGCGCGGCGAGGCGGCCGCGCTGGAGCGTCAGCCCGCCGATGACGTCCGCCCCGGTGGAAAGCAGTTCCCTCGTGACGGCATCGAGCGACTTGCCCGGGTTCAGCGCAAAGGTGCAGAACGCGGCGACCCGCTTGCCGGACATCTTCGGCAGTGCACGGATGCGGTCGACACCCCACGGTGCCTGGCCGACGACGAAGAGCCCGTGGACCCACGTGCCGACGACAACCACGTCAGCTTCCTGGATGGCGGCGTGGTCCGGGGACCTCATCGGTGCGAACCCGGTGACCTGCCAGTTCTCCTGCTGGAGGTTGGCGGCGATGAGCTCGCCTGCCCTCCACGTGTTGCCCGTCAGACTCTCGATGAGGATCGCTGCCTTCATCTCATCAATCTAGGTCGCACCCGCCACGGGGACCGAACCTCTACAGCTTCTTCAGCGGCGCCCATGCGAGCAACAGGTGCTTCGTGCCCCGCTCGCGGAACCGCACCGTGGCCTCCGTCTTGTCGCCGGTGCCGGTGATCGCGAGGATCACACCTTCACCGAAGATCGCATGTTCCACGTCGTCGCCGGCCTTGAGGTGAGCGAACTCTGCCTCCGACCGGGCAGGTGTCGGCGGGCGCGATGCCTTGCGCTCCGCCCCGGCGCCGAAGGTGCGGCCGGCGGGCTCCTCGTCGCGGCGCCGGTAGGCCGGCACCTCGCGGTCGCGCCAGGCCCCGCCGCCGATGACGCGCTCGCTGTCCCCGCCCGAGTCCACGTTGCCCTGCCGGTCGAACAACTCCGCCGGGATCTCGCTGAGGAAGCGCGACGGCGGGTTGTACTGGCTCTGGCCGTACAGCATCCGCTGCCAGGCGTGGGACACGTGCAGCCGCTCGCGCGCACGGGTGATGCCGACGTAGGCGAGGCGCCGCTCCTCCTCCAGCTCGCGGGGGTCGAGCAGCGCGCGGTTGTGCGGGAATATTCCCTCTTCGCAGCCCACGAGGAACACCACGGGGAACTCGAGACCCTTCGCGGAGTGCAGCGTCATGAGCACCATCTGGTTCTCGCCGTCGAGATCATCGGTATCGGCGACCAACGAGACCTGTTCGATGAACTCGTCGACGTCGGCGAACTCTGCGGCACGGCCGATGAGTTCCTGCAGGTTCTCGAGGCGGCCGTCGGCCTCGACAGAGCCGTCCTCCTGGAGCTCCTTGATGTAGCCGCTGTCCTCCATGGCCACCTGCAGCACCGCAGAGGGCCCGTCCTCCAGCGAGGAATTGAGCCTGTCCACGAGCTCGAAGAAACGTGTGATCCCCTTGGCGGCAGCGCCGGACACGCCGGCCTCGGTGCACCTGCGCATGGCGACGGCGAACGGGATGTCCTGCTCCCGCGCGAACTCGTCGATCTTGCCGATGCTGGTGTCCCCCACGCCGCGCTTCGGCACGTTGATGATGCGCTTGATGTTCACCTCGTCAAGGGTGTTCACCGCCACCCGCAGGTACGACATGGCGTCCTTCACCTCGCGGCGGTCGTAGAACTTCGTGCCCCCGACGACCTTGTA
>SXYT01000084.1 GCA_005788205.1 Actinomycetota bacterium
CGGCGCCGGGGAGGCCGCGGTGCGTGTGGGGGAGCGGTCAGAGACCGCCTCTGTGGAGCGTGTCGACAACCAGTTGGTGGTGACCGCCGGGGAGATGAGCGCGGTCGTGGCCGGGGTGGACAGCCTGGGCCGGGTGTCGACTCTTGACGGTGAGGGCAACGTGCGCCTGCAGGCGGGGGACAAGATCCGTGTCTCGTTGTCGGGGTTCGAGCCGGAGTCGCCGGTGGAGGCCTGGATGTTCTCGACCCCGGTGCTGCTCGGGTCGTCGGTGACGTCGGCGTCGGGGACCCTGTCTGCGATCTATGTGGTGCCCGAGGGCCTGGACGAGGGTGTGCACAGGGTTGCGGTGGTGGCGCGCGGCGACGGTGACGAGCTGGTCACGTTCACTGTGGGTGTGCTGGTGGGTGACTGGACGAAGGAGTCGAACCTGGCGTTGTGGTTGCTGGTGACGCCGCTCGTGTTGGCGATCGTGGGTGCGTTGGTGCTGCCCGCGACCCGTCGGCGCCGCAGGAGCACTACCGCCTAGTTGCGCCCGCCCTCGAGCAGAGACGACAGCTCCTCGATGAGCTCGCGCTGGGTCCCGCTCTCCGGGCCGGCCATCGGCCTGTGCGAGCGCACGCGGTCGATGGCGTCGTGCATGTCCATGCCGAGCACCATCAGCACGCCCGTTGCGGTGGTGCCGGCGCGGCCGATGCCGGCGGCGCAGTGCACCACGAGATTGCGGCCCTTCAGCAGCATCGAGGAGAGCTGTTTGTAGAGATCGTGGGCCTCCTCCAGGACGGGTGCGGTCAGGTCGGGGATCGGGAACCAGGTGGCGTGGGTGCCGGCGTGGCGATCGAGCCATTCCACGTACGGGTCGTAGCGGCCCTCCAGCTCGAACCTCTCGACCAGGCACACCACGTGCGCGTCACCGCAGACTGATCTCACGGCGTCGGTGTCGGGGGCGATGTGGTGCTTGCCGCACAGCCACAGCCGTCCCGTGGCCCCGAGGTCGGCGACCGGTATCTCGTGGATGCCGCCCGTGGTGTTGAAGGTCATGTCTGTCACGGTCGTTTCCTCAGGTGTTCAGGGGCTTGGCGAGGCGGAGCGACGCGAGCTCACCGGGTGCGGCCAGGCCCTGCAGCGCCAGGTCGTAGTCGGGGATCTCGTACACGAGGCCGTCGTCGGTGATCATCACGAACCGGTCGAGGCGCGCCAGGAACGTGCGGTCGTGGCTGACCGCGATGACGGTCCCCTCGAACCCGTCGAGTGCCTGCTCGAGTGCCTCGCTCGACTCGATGTCGAGGTTGTCGGTGGGCTCGTCGAGCAGCAGCACGTTGTGGCCGGCTAGCTCCAGCATCAGGATCTCGAGACGCGCCTTCTGGCCGCCCGAGAGCGTCTGGAACTCCTGGCGGGCCTGGTTGCGCAGCCCGTAGCGCGCGAGGGCGGCCATGGACCTCTCCTCCTCGACCAGCCTGTCTCGCACGATGTCGATGCACTGCCGGCCCTTGAACTCGGGCCTGTCGTGCACCTGGGTGAACATGCCGACGCTGGTGCGCGGTCCGAACGTGATGCCGGGCATCTCCCGAGCCGAGGCCTCCATGACCGCGGAGAGGAGGTGCGTCTTGCCGGTGCCGTTCGGGCCGATGAGCCCGAGCCGTTCGCCGAAGTGGATCTCGTCGCTGAAGGGGAGGAACAGGTCGTCGATGCCGACGGAATCGAATTTGACGACGCGGCGCGCGCTGTCTGCGCCGCGGAACCGCACGTGGATCTGCTGGTCCGGCACGGGCGGCGGCGGCGGGCCGGCCTTCACGAACTTCTCCCATCGCGTCTCGGCCGCGTTCGCCTTGGTGGCGTTCTTGAAGTTCTGCGCCGCGCGCTGCTTCATGATCTTCATGTGGTGGAAGAGGCGGCGTTCCTCGTCGTTCCACTGCTTGAGAGCGTCACCCAGCTGCTCTTGGCGCGCCGCGCGGGCATCCGGGTAGGTGCGGTAGGAGCCACCGTGCACCCAGCACCCCGAGCCCTCGACCGTGACCACCTTGGTGGCCACCTTCTCCAGCAGCGCACGGTCGTGGCTGACCATGAGGATCGTGGACTTGCACGCGTTCAGTTGCTCCTCCAGCCAGTGGCGGGTGGGGATGTCCAGGTAGTTGTCCGGCTCGTCGAGAAGCAGCACGTCGGCGCCGCTGTTCAGGAGCAGGTCGAGCACCAGGCGCTTGCGCTCGCCGCCGGACAGCTCCGAGACGAGGCGCGTCGCGAAGTCGGTCACCTGGGTCTTCACGCTGCGCTGCGCCGCCGCGGCCCACTGTGTCTCCAGGTCGTAGCCGCCGAGGTCGCCCCACACGGCCAGCCGCTCGGCGTACTCCATGCCGTCGTCCTCGCCGGACATCATCCGCTTCTCGGAGGCCACGAGTGCACGGCCCGCGTCGCGCAGCGCGGCGGGTGCAACCCCGATCAGCATCTCGCGCAGGGTGTCGTCAGGGCGCGACATGCCGACGTCCTGGGTCATGGTGAGGAAGTTGCCGCCGATGGCGAACTCGCCGTCATCGGGCTCGTAGGTGCCCGAGAGGATGCGCAGGATCGTGGACTTGCCGACACCGTTCGCGCCCACCAGCACGGCGTGCTCGCCGGGGGAGACCGTGAAGGACACGTCGAAGAACAGTTGGTCGGCCCCCGGGTGGCCGAAGGCCAGGTCGGAGACGACGATCGAGGACATGGCCCTTGATTCTCGCGGGAACCATCCACGAATCCGCCGGCGCTCGAACAAGCAACAGTCAATGACTTTGCGTATACTTCGGGGACTTATGGGTGCAACAAACTCGCTCTCCGGCTTCGCGGCGAGATCGAAGCCC
>SXYT01000085.1 GCA_005788205.1 Actinomycetota bacterium
AGCGATGAGGTCCCCGACGCGTGACGGCATCTCCTTCCAGTCCTCGTCCCACGAACGGATCAGGCGCTCGCGCCATCCGTGGGTGATGGTGCGGTCCAGCACACGGCGGGTCTCATGGGTGAGCGGGCCGAGCGAATTGCCGTCGAAATACAGGACGCCGTCGGGCAGGTCGAACCGGGCACGTGTGTGCGCGAGCGGGTCGGCGGCGTCGAGAGCCAGTGCCTCACGCTCGAGTGCGTTCCATATGGTCGCCATGCGTGCCGTTGCCCTCTCCTGCGAGTCCGTCCGTGATTTGGGCCCGGTCAGGCCGGGATCGGGATCTCACCGGCCACCGTGGTGCGGTGCAGCTCCCGGCGGAACCCGGCGTAGTCGTTGAGGGCATAGTGCTGCGTGGAGCGATTGTCCCAGATGAGCAGGTCCCCACGGCTCCAGCGGTGCCGGTAACCGAACCTCGCGTCGGTCGTGTGGAGGTGGAGCCACTCCATCAGCGACTTGCGCGCCTGCTCATCCTCGATCCCCACGATGTCGCGGACGTAGGCGCGGTTGTAGAACAGCACCGTGCGGCCCGTCTCGGGATGGACGCGGACGAAGGGGTGCAGGGTGACATCGTGCGCCGACTCGTCGCACACGATGTTCATGCCGCTGAGGCCCGAGTGGACCGCCTGCATCTTCGGTGAGTACGCATCGCGGGCGGTGTGGACGCCACGCAGGGACAGGAAGTCCTCCTTCTGCTGCAGCGAGAGCGCGTCGTACGCGCGGGTCATGGACGAAAAGCAGGTGTCGCCCCCGTACGGCGGGATGTCGAGCGCATGGAGGACCGTGAACGACGGCGGGTTCGGCTGGAAACTGAAGTCACTGTGCCAAGCCCCGCCGAAGTTGAACGCATTCCCGTCGCGGGCCTCCTTCAGCACCTTGATGACCTCCGGGTGGTCCGGGCTGGGCTCGATGAAGGGCGACTCCGCGGCCGGACCGAGCCGGCGGGAGAACTCCACCTGCTCGAGCGGGGTGAGCGACTGGCCGGTCACGCAGATGACCTCGTGCTCGCACGCGAGAGCCCGCAGTTCGGCGAGTTCCGAGTCATCCAACACACGCACATCGATCCCGTCGATGCGTGCCCCCAACACCCCGGTCAGTCTGGTTGCCTCCATGGGCACACCCTATGGCATCATCGACGGGTGGCAATCGGTGACGGGAACGGGTGGGTGTCCTGCGACTGCGGGCAGCGCCACTGGGGGACCAACGGTGCCGCCGGCCTGCTGCTGGTGCGCACCGACACGCCCGAGCCGCTCGTCCTGCTGCAGTTGCGTGCCGGCTGGACCCACGGCGGCGGCACCTGGGCCCTGCCCGGCGGGGCGCTCGACTCCCACGAGGACCCCGTGATGGCGGCGGCGCGCGAGGCCTACGAGGAGACCGGCATCGATCCCCGTCACCTCGAGGTGAGGGGCATCTACTCGGACAACCACGGCAACTGGCGCTACGACACCGTCATTGCCCACACCGCCGTCGACCCCGGCGCACACGAGGCGAACGCGGAGTCAGAGGACATCCGCTGGGTGCGCATCGACGACGTGGCCGGGTACGAGCTGCACCCCGGGCTGCGCGGGTCCTGGGGGGACCTCGTCACCCACCTGAAGACGACACTCGGCTGACGACGCCATGCGCAAACGGACGGTCCTTCTCCTGCAACTCGCCACGGGCCTGGGCGCCATGAGCTACGGGACCATGTTCACCGTGCTCGACGACTTCCGTGATGAGTACGGGGTCAGCGAGTCCCGACTGGGACTGATCCTCGCGATCGGCTTTCTTGCCGGGTTCGTGGCCCAGATCTTTCTCGCCCCGTTCGCGGACAAGGGCCACGCGAAGAGGATGATCATGATCGGCATCACCGTCGAGATCGTGGGCAACCTCATGATGGGCTTCGGCACGAGCTTCTCCGTGCTCTTTGCGGCTCGGCTCATCGGCGGCATCGGTGCGGGGATGGTCTACCCCGCCGTGAGGCGCGTGGTGATTCTCGCCGACCCGGAGAACATGGGCAACAACCTCGGGCGGATGGTCAGTTTCGACGTGGGCGGCTTCTCCATCGGGCCGGTCCTCTCTGCGGTGACGGTGGGTGCCCTCGGGCTCGCCGCGCCGTTCGTCATCTGCTGCGCGGGTCTTGCCGTCGTGGGCCTCGGTCTCGTCCGCCTGCACGTCCAGGAGGCAGTGGGCGACGTTCCGACGCAGCGTCTCGCGTTCGACCTGCTGCGCATCAGGCCGTACCTGGGTGCCGTCATCATCGGGCTATCGCTGTACCTCATGATCGGCACGTTCGACGCGTTGTGGTCCGTGATGATGGACGACATGGAGGCCGCCGACTGGGTGGCCAATCTCGGCATCACCGTGTTCGCACTGCCGATGCTGTTTCTCGGCCCGTTCGGCGGGCGCCTCACCCAGAGGTTCGGACCGTTCCGCGCGAGCATCGCGGGCCTCTCCGTTGCCGCGTTCCTCATGTCCATGTACGGCCTGCTCGGGTCCCCGTACGTGATGCTCGGCTTCGGTGTCGCCCACGGCATCGTCGACGGCCTCACGATCACGGGCGGCGCCGCGGCAGTGGCGATGGTCGCGCCGAAGGAGAGACTGGCGAGCGCACAGGGACTGTTCGGCGGCCTGCAGACGATCATGGGCGGCATCGCGGCGGCGGCGGCGGGTGCCACCTACGGCGCGTTCGGGCGCGCGCCGGCGTTCCTCGCCACTGCAACCGTGACGCTCATCTTCGTGGGGACGGGGGCGTTCCTCGCCCGCGAGCATCTCGCCATGAGACCCGCGGACAGCGAGGCCACGGTTGTTGTCGCGACAGGGGCCGACTGAGCGTCAGCGAGCGGCCTGGATGGCCGACCACACGCGGAAGGACGTGCAGGGCATGTCGATGTGGGTGACACCCAGATGGCTGACCGCGTCGATCACCGCGTTGTGCACGGCTGGTGTCGAACCGATCGTTCCCGCCTCGCCGATGCCCTTCGCGCCGAGAGGGTTGCGCGGGGTTGGCGTCTCCATCACTACGCGCTCGAACGACGGGAGTTCCGCGGCACTGATGATGCCGTAGTCGGCGAAGTTCGAGGTCACAGGGTTGCCGTCGGCGTCGTAGGCAACCACCTCCAGCAGCGCCTGGGCAATGCCCTGGGCGAGACCACCGTGGACCTGGCCGTCCACGATCAGCGGGTTGATGATCGTGCCGGCATCGTCGCACGCCACATGGCGCAGGACGGCGACCGAACCGGTCTCGGTGTCCACCTCCACCACGCACACGTGCGATCCGAACGGGAACGTGGCGCCCTCGGGCTTGAAGTCGACGTCCGCGAACAACGGCACCGTGGCCACTGCGGCAAGTTCGGACCACGTGCGCGCCGGCTGCGGGGACCCCTGCACGTGGAACGCACCGCGGACGGTGTCGATCACGACGTCCTCGGGTGCGGCCTCGAGCATCTCGGCTGCGAGCTGGCGCGCCTTCTCGACGACCGCCTCGGCGGCGAGACGCGCGGCGGTGCCGCCGACCTGGAGGCTGCGCGAGCCGCCGGTGCCCCCGCCGTGGTCGACGTCAGCGGTGTCCCCGAAGCGGAACTCGATTCGGTCCATCGGTATGCCGGTCGACTCGCTGACGATCATCGCCCACGCGGTGTGGTGACCCTGGCCATGTGACGAGGAGCCGGTGCGCACGATGGCGCCGCCGTCAGCGATGATCTCGACCGCGCCGTACTCACCTCCGCCCATCGGGTTGGTGGTCTCCACGTAGCTGCTGATGCCGATGCCCAACTGCACCGGGTCACCCGACTCGCGGCGGCGGCGCTGCTCTGCGCGCAGGCCTGCGTAGTCGGCCGCCGCGAGGACCTTGTCGAGCGCGGCCTCGTACTCACCACTGTCGTACTTGGCACCCATCGGGGTGACCAACGGGAACGCGGAGGGCTGCAGGTAGTTGCGGCGGCGCACCTCGGTGGGGTCGATGCCGCACACACGCGCGAACTCGTCGATGGTCCGCTCGATCGCGGCGGTGGCCTCCGGGCGACCGGCTCCGCGGTACGCAACCGTGGGCGAGGTGTTGGTGACGACGGAGTACGACTCAAACTGGACCCGCGCGATGTCGTACACGCCGCCCGCCATCATGCGGGTCATGTACGGCAGCACCGCGCCGGCCTTCGCGTACGCGCCGGCATCCTGCACGACATCCAGGCGGTACGCGGTGATGCGGCCGTCCTTCGTGCCTCCCATGCGTGCGCGCTGGCGCTGTGCGCGACCGTGCCCCATGCTCAGCATGTTCTCCGTGCGCGACTCCGTCCACCGGACGGGACGGCCGAGCCGGCGTGTTGCCCACCCGACCATGATCTCCTCGGCGTAGACACCTGACTTGGCGCCGAAGCCGCCGCCGACGTCGGGTGTGATGACGCGGACGTCGGACTTGTCGACACCGAGCGCGTCGGCCAGGCCGTCACGGGCGCCGTGGGCACCCTGGCTGCAGGCCCACTGCGTCAGCTTCCCGCCGTCCCAGCGCGCGGCGCACGAGCGCACCTCCATGGGCGCCGTGGCCACCTTGTTGTTCTCCATGAGGAGGTCGACGACGACCTCGCAGCCCTCGAAGATGTCGGCGTCGTCCGGGTTCGCGAACTTCAGTACCACGTTGGTGCCCGCCTCGGGGTGGAGGACGACGGAGTCGGTCAGGGAATCATCAACGTCGAGCACAACCGGCAGCGGCTCGTAATCCACGATGACTGCCTCGGCGGCGTCGAGTCCCTGCGTCTTGTCCTCGCTGATCACGGCGGCCACGATGTCGCCCACGAAACGCACGGTGTCGACAGCCACGAACGGGAACCGGATGCCCGCGTTCATCATCCCGTTCGCGGGCGGTGCCGGCGCGAGATCGATGTCGGCGGCAGTCCACACATGGAGGACCCCGGGCATCGCCGCGGCCTCGGCCGTGTCGATCGACAGGATGCGGGCATGTGCCATCGACGAGCGCACGTAGGTGATGTGGACGGCCCCCTCCAGCGGGAGGTTCGCGATGTAGGTTCCCTCACCGCGCAGGAAGCGCGGGTCCTCGATGCGGACCACACGTGTGCCGAGGATGCTCACGCGCTCCAGCCCCCGTCCACTTTGAACTCCGACCCGGTCGAGTATGCGCTGTCATCACTCGCGAGATACAGGGCGAGACGCGCCACGTGGACCGGCTCTGCCTCGTAGCCGAGCGGGATCCGCGTGCGCACCATCTCGCGCACGCCCTCACCAACATCGTCGAACGTCTGCAGCATCGGGGTGTCGATGATCCCGGGATGGATCGAGTTCACGCGCACCCCGAACGGGGCGAGCTCCTTGGCGACTCCGCGTGTCATGCCGCGCACGGCCCACTTGCTGGCCCCGTACGCGAGGAATCCCGGCGTGCCGTCAAGACCGGCAACCGACGAGATGTTGATGATGCTGCCGGTCTTGCGACCGGTCATGTGCGGCGCCACCGCCGCCATTCCGAGGAACACTCCCACCTGGTTGATGTCGATTGTGCGTCGGTACGCGGCGAGCGAGGTGTCGAGCACCGTGCCGCGCTCGAAGATGCCCGCGTTGTTCACGAGGATGTCCAGCTGGCCGAACGTCGCAAGGGTGAAGTCGATTGCCTTCCGCCAGTCCTCCTCGCTCGTCACGTCGTGGCGCACGAAGCGGCAGGATGACCCGTCCGGCGAGAGTCTCTTGGCCGTCCTCTCGCCTTCGTCATCGAGCACGTCGGAGATGACGACCTTCGCACCCTCCTCGATGAAGAGCTGTGCCTCCGAGGCCCCCATACCGCGTGCGCCACCCGAGATGAACGCGACCTTGCCGACGAGACGATCTTTACCCATGCCGAGTGTCTACTCCATTCAGTGCGAGTTGCGCACCTCGAGCAGCAGGCGTGTCGCCACCACCACCAGGAGACAAGCAAAGAGGACGTTCGAGAGGGTGTCGTCCATGCGGGTCGAGATCCATCCGCCGGCAATCGCGGCGACTATTCCAGAGCAGCCCAGGATCATGGCGGAGCGCATGTCGGCGTTGCTCTTCTTCCTGTTGCGGATGGTCCCGGAGATTGAGGTGCAGATCATCACACCTGCCGAGGTCCCCTTCGCGATGACCGGCGGGATCGAGAAGAGGACCATCATCGCCGGCACCATCACCACGCCGCCGCCCACACCAAGCAACCCCGCAAGCGTCCCGGTGACGAGACCGACCAGGAGCAAACCGGCCGCCATGGCGACATCCACGTCCGGCCGTCCGGAGCCGCTGCTCCCCATGAAGAGGCGCGCAGCCGTCCCGAGCAGCATCCCGGAGAACCCGAGGGCGAGCGCCTTGTGGGGCAGGACCTGGAGCAGTTTCGTGCCGAGGACCGCGCCCAAGACCGCACCGAGGGCGAGCCAGAACGCCACCGGCCAGTCGACGTGGTCATGGGAAAGGTAGGTGAAGAACGTGGAGAGTGCGATCGGCAGCACGGCGGCGAGCGAGGTGCCGTGCGCAAGACGCTGGTCCATCCTGGCCAAAATGACGAGGCCGGGCACGATGAGAATCCCGCCGCCCACACCGAACATTCCCGAGAGGAACCCCGCCAGGATGCCGACGGTGACGATCACCGGCGTGCTGACCGGGATCTTGACTTGCTGATCGGCCACGGTTCAGTTCTACTACCTCCATTGTGGCGGGACGAGGTATGGGACCACGGGTTGCGCGGGCGGTGCGCATTGCCGTGTGCGGGTGTTTCATTCTCGCTTCCTGCGCGGGCACGGGGACCACGGACGACAGCCCGGGGACCCCAGATGACGGTGCCCCGAATGCCGCCCTGCTGACCCGCCTCGAGCGCCTATGCACGGAAATCCCCGCGTCGGACCTCGGGGTGGGGACGATCTGTGCCGACAGCAACTTCCGGATGGGGACGGACGAATTCTCGTTTGCGAACTGGGGCAGGTCGACGGTCGCCGATGACAACATCACGGTGCAGACCATGGTCGATCTCTTCGGGCATTCCGCAGTGTGCATGCCCGGCGCCGATTCTGGTTGCGTGATGCGACCCCGCACCGTGCAGAAACTCGAGGAGTGGAACGCGGCCATCGCGAACGGACGGTGCGAGGGGATGGCGACGCTCGGTCAGCGTCTCCTCCTTCGGTACGACCTGCCCTCCGACTTCCTGCCGGGCGCGACCTCGGCATCAGAGCTGCGCAGGGACACCCCTGGTCTCTCGCGCGGCATCGCGCACTGGTGGGCGACGCAGTTCCTGGAGGAGGTCGCCGACGTCGCGGCGCAGTCACGCAAAAGGTCACCGCTGCATCTGGTCGAGGACCTGATCAAAGGTCTCGAGAACGAGATGGGCCACACGCTCGGGATGTACTCGGGGGGGTCGGGTCACTCCGTGATGCCGTTCGCGGTGACGAAGCGCGGCGACTCGTGGGTGATGCACGCCTACGACAGCAACTACCCGGGTCGCCGCACCGAGATCGTCGTGTCGCCGCGGGACGACTGGTCGTACGCATGGGGTTTCGGTGCCGGCGGGACGTTGTCCGACTGGGCAGGCACCACCGGCACGCTGGAACTCACACCGATGTCGGCGCGCAACAAACAGTTC
>SXYT01000011.1 GCA_005788205.1 Actinomycetota bacterium
CAGGCCGGCTCGAGCCGCAGGGGGCGCATCAACTCGAACTTCGACAAGAAGAACCCGAACCGCCTCGTGCGCACGATCACCGAGAATTTCGGGATCAAGATCGACCACTACGTGAACGTCGACTTCTGCACCTTCAAGGAGGTTGTGGATGCCGTCGGCGGCGTGCGGGTGCCGTTCACCTACAAGGCACGCGACGCGCGCACCGGTTTCCAGGTGCTGCGCGCGAGGGTCTGCTACACGTTCCAGGGCGACCATGCACTCGCCTACGTGCGCTCGCGTCACTATCGCTGGTTCGATCCGAAGACAGACAGGTGGACGAGCGACGGCACGGCCGACTGGGGGCGCATCAGCCGCCAGCAGGACTTCACGAAGCGGATGATAAAGAAGGCCCTCGACAAGGCGCGCACCAACCCGCGCGTCGCCACCAACATCCTGAACGCCGCGCTGCGCAATGTCATCACCGACGACAAGGTCACCCCGCTCCTCCTGCTGCAACTGGGCCAGGCCATGCGCAGTTTCGACGCGGACACGATGGGCAGCTACACGTTCCCCGGCACCGGCCAGCTGGTCGGCAAGGACTCCGTGATCGTGCCTGACCTGGAGGGGGATGTGTCGAAGAAGATCCTCGCGGTGTTCCAGGGCAAGGCGAGGCTCGGCGGCAGGGTGGAGGGCGCATCGGCGACTGCTGCAGCCGGGGCGACCGACGCGCTGATGATCGTGACCACGACGCTGGCTGCGGTGTCGACTGCGTCAGCGGCGGCTGTCGTCCCCTCGGCGACCACCGTGCCCGGCGGGTCCACGGTCCCGCCGGTCGCGAGCACCGTCAAGCCGGCACCGACCACGACCCTGCCTCAGGTCGCGATCGAGAACAACCGTCGCGGCGTCATCCCGCCCGACGACCCGGCCTGCCCGTACTAGCAACCCGGTCACCCCACGGGTGGCGTCACTCCAGGGCGCGTGCGAGCGCCCCGGGCACGTCGCTCGGTCCGCTGACGAGCACGAGCCGTGCTCCCACCCGGCCGGCGAGTGCGCGCGCCTCGTCGTGGTCATCCACGGGTGCCACGATCACGAGCTCCTCCACCGCGGCGGCAGCCGACTCCACGTCGCCCTCCACCGTGGCGCGGCAGTCGCTCAGGAGCACCGCGACCCTCCGGCCGGCACGGGAGCGCAGGAGCTGCTGGTTCGCCACCTTGAGCGCACCGGCGAGGTCGGTGGTGCCGAACCCGCGCAGCGTGAGCACATCATTGACCACCCTGTCCGCCGGCTTCGGCACGTCCTGTGACTTCGCCACCACCACGTCCTTGCCGAACGCGAGCACGCTGTAGTCATCCGGGTTCCTGCTCGCGACCGCGGCGGCGGCGACTGCCGAGGTGGCGAGCGGCTTGCCGCCCATCGAGCCGCTTCGGTCCACCATCAGGCACAGTGCGATGCCGGGCTTGCGCCAGCCACGGACGCGCAGGCCCTGCTCGTCCGGCGCGACACCGTGGCGCAGCTCGTTCAGTGCGTCGAGGCTCGCGTCGATGTCGATGTCGCCGACGTCGGGTCTGTACGGCTGCTCCTCCATGCGGCCGATGCCGCGCGGGCGGGACCTCCCGCGGTTCGCGATGTCGAGCATCAGGCGTCCGGCGAGGCGCCGGGCGAGGTCGCGCAGTTTCGGGTCGGTCGCCCCGGTGAGATCGGCGAGCATCCCGAGCATCTCGTCGGGGTTCTCCTGCATCTGCTCGTCCACGGCGGCCTCGTCCAGTTCCCCCACCTCGGGCGAGACCTGCTCGAAGTTGTCGTGGCGCGCGAGGTCGCGACGCGAGACCGTGCGCTTGCCCGCCTCGGCGACGGCCTGGTCCGCCTCGTCGCCTTCCTTCGTCAGCGGGAGTTGGTGCCCCGCATCGGGGCTGAATCTTTTCCCCCGCCTGCCCCACCGTCAGTGCGCCCGAACACCGACTCCCAGATCTCGGTGATGATCTCCTCGGCGGTGCGCGAACCCCCTTCGCGCACGCGCACCCGGCCCGACAGCGCGACGAGCGCGGCATCGAGCGATACCGACGGGTCCTCGACGGGCTTGCCGCGCAGCGACCCGAGAGACTGGGCGACCATCGCGAAGTCAACGGCGCCGCGCACCGACGACCCGACACGCAGGTCCGGGTGCGTGCGCGTGGTGCGCGTGACCTCCACGACCCTGTCCTTGTACGCACCCGCGAGTGGGTTCTCGCCCAGTGCCCGTTCCACGATGGCGAGTTCATCCGCGGCGGGCTGGTACGACATGGCCACGCGGCACACGCGGTCGTAGACGGCGCCGGAGATGCGTGCGGTGCCGACGGCGTCGAACGGGTTCATCGCGGCAACCAGGCGGAATCCCTGCGTGGCCTGCACGCGGCCGAGGCGCGGCACGGTGATCTCCCCCTCGCTCATCACGGTGATCAGAACGTTCAGCGTCTCCTCGGGGACACGGTTGATCTCCTCCACGTAGAGCAACGAACCCTCGCGCAGCGCGGTGACGAGCGGGCCATCCACGAACACGTCGGCGCCGTACCCCTCGTTCAGGACGCGCGCGGGGTCGAAATGACCGACCAGGCGCGCGGGCGTCAGTTCCGCATTGCCCTCCACGAACTCGAAGCCGATGCCGAGCCCCGAGGACACGGCACGGAGCAACGTCGATTTGCCGGTGCCGGGCGGGCCCTCCAGCAGCACGTGGCGGTTCGCCGCGAGTGCGGCGACGACGAGCTCGAGTTCCCTTGTGCGACCGACGACGACGGACCCGAGCGAGCCGAGGAGACCCGCGTGGTCAGTCATTCACGATGATGCCGCGGATGTTCTCCCCGTCGCGCATCGCCCGGTAGCCCTCGTTGATCTCGTCGAGGGTGTATCGCTTCGTGATGAGTTCGTCCAGCTTCAGCTGGCCGGCGCGGTACATGTCGAGCAGGGCCGGGATGTCGGCGCGCGGGTTGAGGCTGCCGAAGATGGTGCCCTTGACTTCCTTGTTCCACATCGCCAGCTGGAAGAGGTTCAGCTTGACGTCGTTCTCGGTCATCGGCGAGATGGCGGTGACCACGCAGGTGCCGCCCTTGCCGACGAGCGCCATGGCCTCCTCCATCATGTCGCCGTGCAGGACGCCCGGGGTCATGATGACGCGGTCGGCCATCTCTCCCCAGGTGATCTCGTTCACCGACTGCATGGCCTCCGCCATCGAGGCGAAGGTGTGGGTGGCGCCCATCTCCATCGCCTTCTCGCGCTTGAACTCGACCGGGTCGATCGCGATGATGCGCTTCGCACCCGCCATCCGGGCGCCCTGCACGGCATTGATACCGATGCCGCCGATGCCGACGACCACCACCGTGTCACCGGGCTGCGTGTCGGCGCGCTTGGTGGCAGAGCCCCAGCCCGTCGCCACGCCGCAGGACACCAGTGCCACCGCATCGAGCGGCAGGTCGGGCTCGACCTTGATGAGCGAGGCCTCGGCAACGCAGGCGTACTCGCTGAACGTGCCGAGCTTGGCCATCATCGTGACGGGGGTGGCGTCCTTGTCGAAGTGGCGCGGTGTGCCGTCGGTGATCATGTGCCCCATCAAGGTGCCGGCACCGAAGTTGCAGAGGTTCTGGCGGCCCGTGGAGCAGTAGCGGCATCGGCCGCAGGAGGGCACGAAGCTGGCCGAGACATGGTCGCCGGGTTTCACCGAGGTGACCCCGGGGCCGACCTCCATGACGATGCCGGCGCCCTCATGACCGCCGACGAAAGGAAAGAACTTCGCCCCCATGAGATCGAGGAGGTCCTGCGGCGGCACCATGTCGCCGGTGACGAAGTGCTCGTCGCTGTGGCACATGCCGGCGACCTTCCAGTTCACGAGGACCTCGTTCGCCTTCGGCGGGTCCACCGTGATCTCCTCGACCTGCCATGCCTGGCCGATGCCCCTCAGGATTGCTGCGCGTGACTTCATGTTCTTCCCCTGTGTTCTCTGCTTGTTCCGGTCGTCTGCTTGTCTCGGCCTACGAATACACGAGCACGCCGCGGATGTTCTTCCCGTCGCGCATGTCCTGGTAACCCTCGTTGATCCCCTCGAGCGGGTACGTCTTCGTGATCAGGCCGTCGAGGTCGAACTTGCCCTCCCGCCAGAGGCCGAGGAGCTTCGGGATGTCGGCGCGGGGGTTGCCCGAGCCGAACAGAGAGCCGACCAGCTGCTTCTCCATGAGCGTGAGATCGAGCAGGCTGATGCCGGCACCCGACGTCTCCATGGCGGGGTGGATGTTCGTGACGACCACACGGCCGCGCTTCGCGGTGAGTGCCATCGCCTCGCCCAGCACGGAACCGTCACCGACGCCCATGGTCATGATGACCTTGTCCGCCATCGTCCCCCAGGAAAGCTGCTGGACCAGGCCGAACGCCTCCGCCATCGAGCTGGCCGTGTGCGTGGCACCGAATTCCATGGCCTTCTCGCGCTTGAACTCCACGGGGTCGATCGCGATGATGCGCTTCGCGCCGGCGAGCTTCGCGCCCTGCACCGCGTTCGCGCCGATGCCGCCGATGCCGACGACGCACACTGTGTCACCGGGCGCGACGTCAGCGGCGTAGACCGAAGAGCCCCAGCCCGTGATGACGCCGCAGCCGAGCAGGCACGCCTTTTCGAGCGGGATGTCGTTGTCCACCTTGATGCACGATGCCTCGTTCACCACGGTGTGGTGGGCAAAGGTCCCGAGCATGCACATGAGGCTGAGGTCCCTGCCGTCTGCGTGGTGACGTGACGTCCCGTCGGCGATCTGGAGACCGAGACCCATGGCGGCACCGAGGTCGCACAGGTTCTGGTGGCCGTTCGAGCAGCTCGGGCACTTGCCACAGGACGGGATGAAACCGAAGATGACATGGTCACCCGGTTGCAGCCAGGAGACACCCGGGCCGACCTCCTGCACGATGCCCGCACCCTCGTGCCCGCCGATGACGGGGATGTTCGCGGGGAGATCACCGGTGACGAGATGCTCGTCGGAGTGGCACATCCCGGAGGCCACCATCTTCACGAGGACCTCGCCCGCCTTCGGCGGGTCAAGCTCGATCTCCTCGATGCTCCACGGAGCGTTGACTTCCCAGAGAACGGCGGCCTTGGTCTTCACGTGAAGTTCCCCCTTCGGCGCGGCACCATGCCGCGACACCCCAACACTAGTTCTGCCTGTCAGAGAGGCACCAGCGGAGGGTCCATGGCTACTGTGTAGGGCATGGACAAGGACAACAACGAGGAAACCACCCCGCAGACGGCCGATTCCGGGGCCACAGAAGGCTCAGACATCGTCGAGGAACTGCTGGTCGAGGAGATCTCCATCGACGGCATGTGCGGCGTCTACTGAGCCGGGCCGGACAGGACATGCCAGCCACGCTCGAGTCCGCGTGCTCCCTGCACCCCCAGGTGGCAATCAGACCCGAACCCTTCGGCGCTCTCGCGTACCACTACGGGAACCGCAGGCTCGTCTTCCTGCGCCACCCCGATGTCGTGCGGGTGATCGAGTCGCTCGCCGGACACGCCTCGCTGCGCGACGCCCTCGTCGCGAACGGCATCGAGGAGAGGCGCTGGCCCTCGTTCGTGAGGGCAATCGATTCCCTCACCGCCTCGGAGATCATCAATGTCAGTTGAGACACTCGTCGAGCAGATGAAGAGCGGGCTTGATGCCCCCATCTGCCTCACATGGGAACTCACGTACGCGTGCAACCTCGAGTGCGTGCACTGCCTCAGCAGCAGCGGCCGGCGCGACCCTCGCGAACTCACCACGGACCAGTGCCTCGCGGTGCTGGACGAGTTGCGCGAACTGCAGGTCTTCTACATCAACATCGGCGGCGGCGAACCCATGGTGCGCCGCGACTTCTTCGAGATCATCGAGCATGCGGTGTCGAACGGGATAGGTGTGAAGTTCTCCACCAACGGGGCGTTCATCGATGCCGCGAATGCGCGGCGCCTGGCCGCGATGGACTATCTCGACATCCAGATCAGCCTCGACGGCGTCGACGCGGCAACGAACGACCCCGTCCGGGGCGAGGGTTCCTGGCGCACCGCGATCACGGCCATGGACAACCTGCGTGACGCAGGCTTCGGCCAGTTCAAGATCTCCGTCGTCGTCACGCGCCACAACGTGGACCAACTGGACGGGTTCAAGGCGCTCGCCGATTCCTACGGCGCCCAGCTGCGCGTCACGCGCCTGCGGCCCGCGGGACGCGGCGCGGACACGTGGCACGAGCTGCACCCCACGAACGCCCAGCAGCGCCAGATCTACGAATGGCTGCTGCGCCACGGCGAGAACGTCCTCACCGGCGACTCCTTCTTCCACCTGAACGCGCTCGGCGAGTCGCTGCCCGGTCTCAACATGTGCGGTGCCGGCCGGGTGGTGAACCTCATCGACCCGATCGGGGACGTCTACGCCTGTCCATTCGTGATCCATGACGACTTCAAGGCCGGCAACGTGCTGGAAGAGGGCGGGTTCACCAGGGTGTGGCGCGAGAGCGACCTTTTCCTCTCGCTGCGCGAGCCGCAGAGCGCGGGTGCCTGCGCCTCGTGCGGCGCATTCGACGCGTGCCAGGGCGGTTGCATGGCCGCGAAGTTCTTCACCGGACTGCCCCTCGACGGCCCCGACCCGGAGTGCGTCGGCGGGGACGGCGAGAAGCTGCTCTCCTCGGTCGCTGTCAGCCTCGCCCCGAGGCCCTCTCAGGACCACTCGAAACCCGCGCGCACCCGCATCCCGGTCAAAGCCGGCGGGGGGAACTGACATGGGCACCGTCGGGACAGTCATTGCGGTCGTCGTCGCGTATTTCTGCGGCACCATCCCCACGGCCATCATCGTGGCGCGCTCCAAGGGCGTCGACATCACTTCCTTCGGCTCCGGCAACCCCGGCGCGAGCAACGTCGGGCGGGCACTCGGCACGAGGTATTTCGTGCTGGTGATGGTCGTCGACGCAGCGAAGGGGGGCCTGCCCACGGCACTCCTGCTCGGCGACCGGCCGGTCGCCTACGCGTGCGGCGCGGCGGCGATCATCGGGCACGTCTTCCCCGTGACCCGCAGGTTCCGCGGCGGCAAGGGGATCGCCACGGGGGCCGGTGTCGTCCTCGCGGTGCAGCCGCTGGTGATGCTCGCTGCGCTCGTGTCCTGGCTCGCGGTCCTGAAGCTCTCGAAGAAGGCCTCTGTCGCGTCGATCGTGGCGGTCCCGGTGGTCGTGGTGGGTTTCGTGGTGAGCGGCTCGCCCGGGTGGGAACTGTGGAGCATCGTCGGGCTCAGTCTCCTGGTGGAGATCAGGCACGTCTCCAACATCAAGCGCCTCCTCCAGCGCTCGGAGCCCACCATCTCGAACGAGACCTCATAGCCTCACTGGCGTGTTCACGAGTGACTTCTCGTTCTTCGACTGGCTGAAGGACTACTCCGGCTCCCCGTGGTTCTATCTCGTGATCGTCACGATCGCGGTCCTCGACAGCGTCATCCCGATCGTGCCCAGCGAGACGATGGTGATCATCGGGGGGGTGAGCGCCGGGCTCCGTGACCTCTCCTGGCCGGCGGTTGTCGCTGTCGGTGCGGTCGGGGCGTTCGCCGGTGACATGCTCAGTTTCACGATCGGCCACAAGGCGAGCGACAGGCTGCAGCGCAGGTACAACCGCACCGAGAAGGGCCGCCGCAGGCTGGCCTGGGCGGAGCGGCAGATCCGTGAACGGGGCGGCATCCTCCTCATCACCGCGCGGTTCGTGCCGGGTGGACGGACGATCCTCACCCTCACGTGCGGCATCACGAAGCAGCCGCGGCGCTGGTTCGGGCGGTGGACCGCCCTCGCCGCCGTCGTCTGGTCGTCCTATGCCACGATGCTCGGCTTCGCCGGCGGCCGGACCTTCCAGGATGACCATACGA
The DNA here is from genome assembly GCA_005788205.1 of Actinomycetota bacterium. Lineage (GTDB taxonomy): Bacteria > Actinomycetota > Acidimicrobiia > Acidimicrobiales > Ilumatobacteraceae > UBA2093. The sequence goes on from SXYT01000011.1 coordinate 7,857, forward strand.
AGGCCTTTGTCGTGGCTTTCGTGATCGCCATCAGCGCGACCGTGGTGATCGAGGCAGTGAGGTTCCTGCTGCACCGCCGCCGCAGTGCGCACGGCGGCGACGGGGGGGCGCCGTGACTCTGGTGGTTGTGCCACTCGGGTCCTGGGAGCAGCACGGCCCGCACCTGCCCTCTGACACCGACTCCGTGATCATCTCTGCCGTCGTTGCCGCGGCCTCCGCCGCGAGACCGGACGTGACCGTGGCACCCACACTGCACATCACCGCGAGCGATGAGCACGCGGGTTTCGCAGGGACGCTCAGCATCGGCACCGAGGCGATGGCCGCGGCCGTCGTGGCGATCGCCCGTTCGGCATCATGGGCCTCCGGGGTGCTCTTCGCGAACGGTCACGGCGGCAATGCCGGCGCTCTCGCGGTCGCCCGCGAGGTGATGGACCACGAGGGCCTGGTGCACGACGACTGGTCGCTGCCCCCGTACGACGGCTCGGACCTGCACGCCGGCCGCACCGAGACGTCCGTGATGCTGCACCTCGCGCCGGGCACGGTCGAGATGTCCCGCGCGGTCGCTGGTGCGACAGGGACCGCACAGGACCTCCTCGCCACGATGCGCGCGGACGGTGTGCGCGCCGTCTCGGGGACCGGCGTGCTCGGCGACCCGACCAAAGCGACCGCCGGACACGGCAAGGCGGTGTTCGCGATGTGGGTCGACTCGCTCTCCCGCCGAATCGACCGGCTGGCGGCCGAGTGGGGGCAGACATGAACACGCAGCCGAGGTTGCTCGCGGCCGACAGGCACTGGTGGAGGTCCAAGGACCGGTTGGGCCTGGTCGCGGGGTCACCCGGGACGTACTTCCGGGTGACAGACGCAGGCGCGTCGGTCCTGGACGAGATCGAGGGCGCGAGACCCGTCCCGCAGTCGACACTCGTGGACAGGCTCGTTGCCGGCGGGGCGGCCCATCCACGACCCGGCACGCCGGTGCCCCCCGACCAGGTCACCGTCATCATTCCCACGTACTGCCGCACGGAGGCGAACGTCGCGCGTCTCGACTCGCTCGTCGCGATGCTCGCGCCGGTGCGCGTGATCGTGGTGGACGATGCGTCCCCGGTGGCCCCGTCACCCGCCGGCGCGACGATCCACCGGATGCCGGTGAACTCGGGGCCGGGCGCTGCGCGCAACGCGGGCCTGGCACTCGTGACGACACCTGTTGTCGCATTCGTGGACGACGACGTCACCGCGACAGCAGCGGACATCCTGGCGCTGAGCGGTCACCTCGTGGACCCTGACGTGTCGTTCGTCGCCCCGCGGATTGTGGCGGAGGAAGGTGGCTCGTTCCTGGCCGACTACGAGCGGCTGCGCAGCCCGCTCGACATGGGCCGGTCGCCCGCGCGCGTGCGTCCGGGTTCCGTCGTGCCGTACGTGCCGTCGGCGGTGCTTGTTGCGCGCACCGATGCCATGCACCACGGGTTCGACGCGTCGATGCGCACGGGTGAGGACGTCGAGTTCGTCTGGCGCAGTACCGGTGACGCGGCGCAGTGCCGCTACGAGCCGACCGTGGAGTGTCCCCATGCCGTGCGGCGCGGCTGGCGGGGTCTCCTCGCGCAGCGGTTCGCCTACGGCCGCAGCGCAGCGGACATCGACAGCCGCATGCCGTGGTCAGTCCCCCCGGTGCGCGGCCACGTCCTCCATCTCCTGCCGGTCGTGCTGCTGCTCGCGGGCCAGTTGATCTGGGCACTCGACGCAGCTCTGGTGTCGGTCGTGTTCACCTTTGTCTCACTGCGGAGGATGAGGCTGGGCCACCGCGACCTCCTCAAAATCGCTCGCCTCAACATCCTCCTCGCCACGCGGCATGTCGCCACCGCGGTCACACGGGAGTGGTGGCCCCTCCTCGTCGTGGCGTCGATCTTCTCGGTCGGTGCCCAGGTTGCGTTCGTCTTCTGCCTGGCGATGTTCCTGATGATCGACATCGTGCGGCTGCGCCCCGACAACATCGGTCTCTATGCCCTGCTCCGGGTGCTGGACCCGCTCGCCTACGGGGCGGGAGTGTGGGCAGGTGCCCTGCGGCGGGGGTCGCTGCGGTGCCTGCTGCCGGTGGTCAGCCTGCGCCCGAGGCGACGCGACGGCTGATGTCCCTGCAGTCCTCGCACACGGACTCGGGGATGAGGTTCCACCTCATCAACTGACCGAAGATCACACAGCCGAGGCAGAACCCCAGGAACGCCTCGAGTGACGCGGCGAGGGCGAGCATGCCGATCGCGACTGACGCGGCGGACGGCATGTCGAGGGCCCACAGCACTGATGCGGTCAGGGTGAAGGCCGCGCCGATGCCCTGGGCGAAGCGCTTCGGCGGGCCGGGAACGAACTTGTGCGGCCGGTTGATGCGCGGCGTGACGACCTGTGTTGCCAGCCTGCCGAGGGGGCTGAGGAACGGCCCGGCGAGGACGCGCGCGACGAACCCGTAGGTGAGGGGCACGAGGACCCACCCGCTCTGGGTGACCAGAAAGACGATGCTCATCGCGACCGCACCGGCCGCCACGATGCGTGCGCTCGTTTCGTTCACGGGGTTGGGGAAACCGAAGATTTTTGCCACGCCGTCACGCTATGCCCCGAAACCCGACCGAGCAACTCAGGATTAGCGTTCGGTACCCTGTCGGGGTGACCATTCGTCTTGCCGTCAACGAGACCAGATGGCAGGACCATGTGTACTCAGTCGCCCGCTCCATGCCGGGCATGGTCCCCGTTGTCAAAGGCAACGGATACGGGTTCCGCCGCTGGAACCTCATGCCCCTTGCCGGCCAGTTGGCCTCGGAGGTGGCCGTGGGCACCGTGTACGAGGTGCGCGACGTCCCCGCAGGGATCGTGCCCATCGTGCTCACACCCACGCTCACGGCACCACCCCAGAACATGCCGCGCAACACCGTGCTCACCGTGGGCAACCTCGACCACCTGAGCGCACTCCTCCGGCACGGCTGGAGAGGTGAGGTCATGGTCAAACTGCAGTCATCAGTGATGCGGTTCGGGTCCACGCCCGCCGACTTCGTCCCGCTCCTCGAGGAACTGCGGCGCAACCACTTCACGATCCACGGCTACGCGATCCACCCTCCTCTCGACGGTGACCCCACGAACCACGTGCGCGACATCGAGAAGTGGATGCGCATCGTTCCTCACGACGCGCCCGTCTACGTGAGTCACCTCGATTCGGTGATGTACGAGCACGTGCGCTCACGTCACCCCGAGCGCGAGTGGCGTATCCGGCTCGGCAGCGCCCTGTGGCACGGTGACAAGTCGATGATGCAGCTCTCGTCGGACGTGCTCGACCACCAGCCGGTGGAGACGGGGATGCGGGCCGGGTACAGGCAGATCGCCATAGCGGGGCCGGGCCAGATCGTTGTCGTGGGATGCGGGACCGCCCACGGTGTGCGCATGCTGGATGACGGCCGCAGCCCTTTCCACTACCAGCGTCAGCGCCTCAACGTGCTGGAACCCCCGCACATGCACGTGTCGATGCTGCTCCTTGCCCGCGGCAGGCCCAGCCCGCCGGTCGGCGAGTGGATCGACGTGCAGCAACCGCTCACGCGGGTGCAGGTTGACTTGCTTCAGTGGACGCGCTGAGCAACGTGCGGTTCAGGTACGCGCACTGCGGCTGAGCCCGCGCCAACCCACGGCCGCCGCACCGATCAAGGGACCCTCGTCAGCAAGACGTGACGGAACGATTCGGGCACCCTTGGCGAAGTCGATGCCGCACAGTTCGTCGATCGTGCGCTGCGCCGCGGCAAAGAACGTGGCGCCGAAGCCGATTGCCACGCTGCCGCCCACCACGGCCAACTTCAGGTCGAGCAGGTTGCACACTGATGCGATGCCGCGCCCGACCAGGCGGCCTGCTCGCTGCATGGTCTCATAGGTCGGCTCCGTGGGCGGTCGGCCCGTGATTGCCTCGATCGCCGGGCCCGATGCCTCTGCCTCCAGACATCCCCGTCCTCCGCAGGCACACCGCCTGCCGTTCGGCTCCACGACAACATGACCGATGTGCCCTGCATTGCCCGAAGCGCCCTCCAGGAGCTCCCCGTTCAGCACGATTCCGCCGCCGATCCCCGTGGACACGACCATCGCAATGAAGTTGTCGACCCCCCGTGCGGCACCCAGCCATCCCTCGGCGAGAGCGAGCGCCTTCGCGTCCCCGTCACCAAAGACGGGGACGCGGACGATGTCGCACACACGGTCCCGCATGGGGAAATCACGCCATACCGGGATGTTCAGCGGCGAGACGAGGTCGGCATTCCTCGTGATCGGGCCGGCCGAGCCGATCCCGCAGACCGCGACCTCCGCCCCATGGTGCTCCGCCGCCCGCCCCAGCTGTGACCGCACCAACCTGGCAAGCTCGTCGAAGAGTTCATCAGCGCTGTCGCGGTGATCGATCCGGAGGATCTCCCGGTCGATCAACACACCGGTGCGGGCCACCAAACCGACCGCGAGTTTGGTCCCCCCGATGTCAATGGCGAGCGCGACGTCCATAGGGTTGCCATGTTCGCAGACTGAACCGGGAACACCACCATTGCGAACGACACGTCTTGCCCGGCAGGTCGGGATAGCGTCCGCGCGTGCATGCTGACTGGGTGACATACCTCGCGGCCGAACGGCGCCGCAGGTACTTCGCCGACCTGATGGATTTCGTCGACGCCGAGCGCCGGACCGCGACCGTGCACCCCCCGGAACGATCGGTTCTCGCCGCACTCGAGCTCACACCACTCGACTCGTTGCGCGTCGTCATCCTCGGGCAGGACCCGTACCACGGGCCCGGCCAGGCGAACGGTCTCGCCTTCTCCGTGAACCCGGGCGTGGCAATCCCGCCGTCGCTGCGAAACATCCACCGTGAACTGCGCGACGACACCGGCGCGCCGCAGCCGGTGGACGGTGACCTCACACCGTGGGCCAGACAGGGAGTGCTCCTGCTCAACACCACGCTCACCGTCCGCGAGGGTCACGCAGCATCGCACCACGGCCGGGGCTGGGAGAATTTCACGGATGGCATCATCACCCTGCTCGACGGGCGTGACGAACCGACCGTGTTCGTGCTCTGGGGAGCGCATGCCCGCGCCAAGAGCAGACTCATCGCGAACACGGCGCATTCCGTGATCGAGAGTGCCCACCCATCGCCGCTGTCGGCGCGCAACGGCTTCTTCGGCAGCCGCCCCTTCTCGCGGGCCAACGGGTTCCTCACCTCGTCGGGACGGCCGGCAGTCGACTGGTCGCTGCCCCCCGCAGATGCGCCATGACATAGGGTTCACCCGTGGCCTACATCCGGCGCGACATCCACATTGCCCGCACACCGGCAGAAGTCTGGGGGTTCCTCGGCGAACCTGCCCGGCTCCACGAGTGGTTCCCCATCTCCGGGTGCCGAGTGGAGGGCACGAAGCGGTGGATCGACCTCCCGACCGGCATCACCTTCGAGGAGGACATCCACCTGGTCGACAACCACCAACGGCGCTTCGTCTACTCGATCGTGAACAACATGCTCATCAAGGACCACTTCGGGATCCTCGACGTGGTGGACGACGGCCACGGGCACAGCATCGTCACGTACTCCACGCAGTGCACCCCGAACGTGCTCGCACTCGTCACCGCTGGTGCGGCCGGACAGGGACTCGCCAAGGCGAAGAGAATCCTCGAGGGAGGGAACTGATGGGACGCCGCATCCTGTTCATCACCACCGACCAGCAGCGCTTCGACGCACTCGGCTGCAACGGGGGCACGGTCGCACGGACACCCGTGATCGACTCGCTCGCTCGCGACGGCATCAACTACACGAGGGCCCACCCACAGAACGTCGTGTGCATGCCCTCGCGCAGCACGATGGTCACCGGCCAGCACGTCGCGACCCACGGTGTCTGGATGAACGGTGTCGCCCTGCCCGAGGATGCACCGAGCATCGCGCTCACGCTGCGCCAGGCCGGGTACCGAACGGCGCTCGTCGGCAAGGCGCACTTCGAGCCGTTGCTGGACCCGTTCCTCAGGTTCGCCGAGAACCGGATGGGCCGAGACGGCACCCACAGCGAGATGTTCACGATGCCCGACGGGTCCGTGGTGCCGCACCGCGGGTTCGACCACATGGAGTTCGCAGGCCACGGTGCCGCGGGCAACCTGCACTATGTCGGCTGGCTGCGCTCCGAGCACCCCGAGGTGATGGGCAAGTTCGTGCCCAACCTGGACGGCGACCTCGAGGTCACCACCGAGCCGGGTGGCGACACGATGGCCCCGCAGGTGCGCACCACGAACGACGTCCCGCGCGGCTGGTACCACACCGAGTGGGTGGCGGACCGCACGATCGCGTGGCTCGACTCGATGGGCCAGGACGACGACTGGTTCTGCTGGATGTCATTCCCGGACCCGCACCACCCGTGGGACCCACCGCAGTCGGAACTGCACCGTGTCGACTGGCGCGACCTCGACCTGCCGGCCGGCTACATCGCGGACCATGAGGAACGCGAGAAAGTCCTCGCATCCAAGCCGGCGCACTGGATGGGCTGGTACGACGGCTCCTTCGTGTCGAACTACGAGGCACCGCTGAAGTGGGTGCCGGCCACGCTGCAGCCCGACCAGGTGCGCGAGATCAACGCGATGGTCCACGTGAAGAACGAGCTCATCGACGAGGCCGTCGGCCGCGTTCTCGCGTCGCTGCGTGCGCGCGGGTGGGACGACGACGTCGACATCGTGTTCACCACTGACCACGGCGAGATGCAGGGTGACTTCGGCCTGCTCTTCAAGGGTCCGTACCACGTGGACTCCTTGATGCGCCTCCCCCTCATCTGGAGACCCGCCAAGAGTGCAGGGATCGCTCCTGCCACCGTCACCGCACCAGTCGGCCACGTGTCGCTCGCCGCCACGTTCGCCTCGATCGCAGGCCTGCCCCGTCCGGACTACACCGAGGCGCCTGCCCTGCCCGTGAATGACGACGACGCACGTGAACGGGGTTTCGAGCGCGTGCTCACGGAATGGGACAGCGTCCTGTTCGGCAAGGAGGTCGGCGTGCGCACGATCTTCCGGGACAACTGGACATGCTCGGCGATGCTGCCCGGCACGCTGCACGACGGCACCGAGGGCGAACTGTACGACCACGCCAACGACCCGTTGCAGCGCGTGAACAGGTGGGACGACCCCTCCGTGCGCTCTCTGCGCGACGACATGCTCGCCGACATGTGGGACCACCTGCCGTCCGTGGTGTCACCGCGGCGCACCTGCGACGCACCCGTCTGAGCGCGCGCCGGCGCGCGACTACTGGGTGCCGATGAACCCGTCGAGCGACGTGACGGCACCGTAGAGATCGGGCCTCCTGTCGCGGAAGAGTCCCCACGACAGGCGCACCCGCTCCAGTTCCGCACGGTCGAACGACGCGACGAGAACCGCCTCCGAGTCGCGGCCGGCCTCTGCGACCTTCGCCCCGGTGTTGTCGGCGATGAACGAGCTCCCGTAGAAGGTGATCTCCGTCTGCTCGCCCTTCTCGTGGCCGAAACGGTTGGCCGCGACGACCGGGAGGAGGTTCGCGCCCGCATGGCCCTGCATGACGCGCTGCCAGTGCCCGCTCGAGTCCCATGACGGGTCCGGCGGCTCGCTGCCGATCGCTGTGGGGTACAGGATGCACTCCGCGCCCTGCAGTGCCATCGCACGGGCTGCCTCCGGGAACCACTGGTCCCAGCAGATGCCGAGACCGACGCGTCCGTGCGCGGTGTCCCACACGCGGAAGCCGGTGTCACCCGGGGAGAAGTAGAACTTCTCGCTGTAGCCGATGCCGTCGGGGATGTGGCTCTTGCGGTACGTGCCGAGCGTGGCCCCGTCGGCGTCCACCATCACGACCGTGTTGAACAGTGCGTTGCCCGCGCGCTCGAAGATACTGAGCGGCAGGACCACGCCGAGTTCGGCGGCGAGAGCGGAGAACCGGGCGACGGTGGGGTGCCCGGCAACGGGACGCGCACGGAGCAGGTGCACGGCATCCACGTCCTTGCAGAAGTAAACATCCTCGAACAGCTCGGGAATGAGGATTATTCGCGCGCCACGTGCGGCGGCCTCGCGGACGAGGCGTTCGGCGGTGGCGAGATTCGTCCCGGCGTCCTGCGTCATCGACATCTGGATCGCGGCAAGTGACAGCGTCATACCGTCACTCTACGGAAAGCGGTCACCCCGCGGATGCGGACACAGCGGCGTGCTGTGGGACAATTCGGGAATGACAGCAACCGCACGGCAGACCGAGCGCTCGCGCCAGACCGACCTCCGGGTCGCCGAGAGTGCCGCCAACGCTGTCCGGCGCGACGGCATAGACCAGCTGGCGCTCACGCGTGTCGCCGCGGATGCCGGGTACAGCAGCGGCGTGATCTACGCCCGCTGCGACGACAGGTCGGAACTGATGGTGCTCGCCTGGCAGAAGAGCTTCTGGCCGTCTTTGCGTGA
>SXYT01000012.1 GCA_005788205.1 Actinomycetota bacterium
CCGTCCAGTCGGTTGCCCTCGCCGGAAACCTGCAGGTGCAGCCTGATGCGGCCCTCCTGCTCGGCCTGCTCCAGCATGTCCAGCCCGGCGGCACTGTCACGCGAGCGCACGCAGTAGAAGAGGTGCGGCACCGGCTGCGCCTCGGGCCGCCGTGCGACGGCCGCACCGAGGAACGGTGTGATGCCGACACCGCCCGCGACCCACACGGTCTCACCGGTGCAGTGCCGCGGCGACAGCCTCAGTCGTCCGTAGGGGCCCTCGACGGTGACGGTGTCCCCGGGGCGGACAGCATGGCCCACGCGGGACGTCCAGTCACCGAGGTCCTTGATGACGAACCGCAGCATCTTCTCGCCCGGGGCCGATGCGATGGTGAAGGGATGCGGCTCCCTCATCCCCCGTTTCTCCAGTTTCAGGAACGCGAACTGGCCGGGCCTGTGCCGGAAGTGCCTGCCCGCGGGCTCGAGCTCGAGTGTGAACGTCTCTGCGTTGCTGTCGACTCGCAGCACGCGATGCGGACTCCCGCGCCACACCATGTCGCGCCACACGACCCGCACGAACCACGCCGCAACACCAGCCAGCATCCATGCCCCGAACCACACGCCCCACGGCGACCCGTTCGCATACGGCTTGGTCGCGGTGTAGAAGTGCCAGCACGCAATCACGTACGGGACCACGAGGAACTTGTGCGAGATGCGCCACCACCGCGTGGGAACCCACCGCAGCAAGCTGGCGGCGATTAGCACGTACATGATGTTGGTGGCGGTCCCGGCGAGATCCTCGGCGGCCTCCGCCACGTCGCGCGACGCGCCCCTGATGCCCTTCACGTCGTCGACGGTCTCGCTGTGCAGCCACATCGAGGCCACCGAGAGAGCCCCGAACCAGCGGTGCCACCTGTAGACGCGGTCGAGCCCGCCGAACAGCGGCTCCAGCATGAGTGCGCGTGTCGACAGGATGTTGCTCCACGCCATCAACATGATCGAGACGGAGCCGATGAACAACGCGAACGCGACGTCCTCCTCCTTGCCGACGGCATCCTCGAATGCCCACCAACCCACGAGCATCGACGCGACCGCAACGACTGGGCCGGTCCACGAGAGTGAGGGGCGCGGCGCCGACGGCACCTGCGGCCTGTGGATCCTCCAGTCGGAGGGCCTGCCCGCAAGGACTCTCACCGTCGCAAGACCGGCTTCGCGAGTTGTTCCCGGCACGTGGAGAGATTACTTGCAGGGCTGCAGACCGCAGGTCTTCACAAGTTCCTCTGCCGTACTATGACGTTCACCATGAGAGAACGCCGCGACTCACTTGCCGCCAGGTCCCTTTCGGTCCTCCTCCTCGTCCTTCTAGCGACTGTGCTGTTCGGCGCCGGTGCGGCACGAGCGCACAACTCACTCGATGCGAGCGAACCCGCCGACGGGTCCGTGCTTGCCGGGGCGCCTGCGTCGTTCGTTCTCACATTCGCAAAGGACGTCCCGCTCGACAGCGCTTCTGCCGAGGTGATCGCCGCGGACGGCGTCCGCACGGCTCTCCCCGCGCCGGTGCACGGTGAGAGTGCCCGTCAGGTCGTCTTCTCGTTCCCGCCCGGTCTCGTCGGTGAGGTCACGGCACGGTGGCGTCTGGTCGGCACCGACGGTCACGTCGTCTCTGCCCGTGTCCGGTTCACGGTCAGCCCGCAGGCGCAGGGGGAAGGCCCCGCGTCCACGGTCACCGTGGACGGCGGCTCGGCACCCGCGCCCGTGGTGACTGCTGATGACCCCCCTCGTCCCGTGCCGGAACCGGTGCGGCTTATCGTGCGGCTGGCCGGGTACCTGGCGATGCTCCTGGTGGGCGGGTTGTTGGTCATCGAGAAAGTCGTGGAAGGCGGAGCAACGGGACTGCCGCGGGCCCGCACGGCGCTTCTCTCGGGTGCTGGGGCACTGACCGTCGCACCCTTGCTGCAGCTGCTCATCTTCCTCGATGACTCGCGTGGCCACGGGGTCATCGGGGCCATCCCCCGTGTGCTCGACGGTTTCGACACCACGCCGGGATCGATGCTCGTGTTGCGGACTGTCGCAGGGGCCGTGCTCCTGGTGAGCCTTCGACGGACCGACCCCGGGGAGGACATGCCCCTTGGTTCGCTCCCGGTGAACGCAGTCTCCCTCGTGTACCTCGTCGCGCTCGCGTACGGCGGGCACTCGCGGTCAATGGCCTGGCCGTTGCTCGGTGTGCCCGTTGACGCGCTGCACACTGCCGCCTCGGTTGCATGGCTGGGCGGGCTCGTCGTTCTCGTCCTCCTCGCCGTGCCCGCCCTCGAGCCCGCGGCGGGTCTCGAGGCATTCCGAAAGTTCGGAGACATTGCCCGTATCGCTGTCACGACCATTGTCGTCACCGGGGCAATCCAGACCCTCCGCCTGCACGGGACGGTCATCACGCTCCTGACCGAGAGCCACGGCCGTTGGCTGCTGTTGAAACTCGTGCTCGTCGCCGTGATGCTGAAGATCGGGGACATCAACCGCCGCCGCATGCTCCGCTGGTCGGGCAATGACGCGACGAACGCGGCAAACCGTGTTGCGCTGGTGAGGAGGGCAGGTGTCACAGAGGCCGTCAACGGGGCCCTGGTGATGCTCGTGACGTCCGTGCTCGTGACATCATCTTTCAACTGACCGAGGAGACAGACGAGTGACAAGACAAAGAATCCTGACCTGGTGCATGGCCGCCACCGTTCTCGTCGCGGGTTGCGGGGGCTCCATGTACGACGATGCCGGCGGCAACGGCACTGCCGCGAGCGCCGCAGGACAGGGCTTCAACGATGCAGACGTGATGTTCGCCCAGATGATGATCCCGCACCACGAGCAGGCTGTCGAGATGTCGGACATCGCGCTCGACCCCACGATCGGTGCATCGGATGCGGTGCGCCAGCTGGCCACCCGCATAAAGGGTGCGCAGGACCCCGAGATCGAGTTGATGACGGGGCTGCTCACCGGCTGGGGGAAGAGCACCGAGATGGACATGTCCATGGACCACAGCTCGATGATGGACGGGATGCTGACTGCGGACGAGCTCGGTGCCCTTCCGTTGCTTCGTGGTGCGGACTTCGACCGCGCGTGGATGGAGGCGATGATCAGGCACCATGAGGGTGCGCTCACGATGGCGAAGGACGTTCTGGAGGACGGCAGCGATCCGGCGGTGAGGAAGCTCTCGGAAGAGATCGTGGCCGGTCAGCAGGCCGAGATCGACGAGATGCGGGGCCTGCTCGGCTGATCGATGCCGTGCCGCGTGCGGGCAGTCACCGCAGCAAGAGCGCGACCATGCCCACGGGCAGCGCCGTCAGGCGAAGAAACCGCGGACCGACTCTGCCATCTTCGTGCGGTGCTTCTCACCCGAGAGGATGACACCGACCATCGAGATGGACGTGTGGATGTGCCCGCCAGCCTGGATGTGGTTCACCTTCACGCCCGCCTGGCGGAGAGCCTCGGCGTAGGCGTTGCCCTCGTCGCGCAGCGGGTCGAACTGGGCGGTCACGATCGTGGCGGGCGGGAGCCCGGCAAGTGACTCCGCCTTCAGCGGTGACGCCTTCGGGTGCCCACGGTCCTTTTTGTCCGCGTAGCAGTCCCAGAACCAGTCCATCAGCGACTTGGTGAGGATGTACCCCTCGCCGTTCAGGTCGAGAGACGGGTACTCCCTTGACCCGTCGGTGACCGGTGTCAGCAGCAACTGACCGCACAGCGTCGGGCCTCCGTTGTCGCGCGCCATCTGCGCGGCGACCGCGGCGATGTTTCCGCCGGCACTCCACCCCGCGACCGCGATCTTCCCGGGGATGCCGCCGAGCTCGGTGATGTGCTCGTTGACCCACTGCACCGCCGCGAAGCCGTCGTCTGCCGCGGCGGGGAAACGGGCCTCCGGCGCGTGGCGGTAGTCGACGGACACGAAGACCGCGTCCGACTGCACGCACAGGTCACGCACCATCGGCTCGTCACTGATGTGGCTGCCGATCACCCAGCCGCCGCCATGGACGTAGACGACCACGGGGTGCGGGCCGGGAGTCGCCGGGCGGTACAGGCGGTACTCGAGCGGGCTGCCGTCCGCGCCGGGCAGCTTGCCGTCCACCATCTCGCCGACCTCGGGGCCGGGCGGGCGCATCGCACCGCTCGCCACACTGAACTCACGGGCACCCTCGGCACCCATTGTCTCCATGGGCGGCAGGTCCATCTGGCCCATCATGTCGAGCACGATGAACACGTCAGGCTGCACGGGACGGACGACACCGTCGTTGCAGGTGTTGCTGCGCGGGCCGGCCATCGTGAAGCCGAGGTAATCGCGCTCGACGACCTCGTTGCAGACGCGGCGGTAGCCGTCGACACCGCCGAGGTACGGCAGCATCACGCGGGGCTTGCCCGGCACGTTCGCGCCCATGTACCAGGAGTTCGTGTCCTTCATCAGCGAGATGTCCGCGAACTCGGCACCGTGGCGAACCCATCCCGCCTCTGCCGTCTCGGTGGGCTCGATCGTCTCCAGATCGTTCTCGCGCATGTGCACGAGGGTGTCCGTCACCCAGTCCACGTGCTGCTCGATCGACACCATCATGAGGAGGTGGGTAGGGGAGTCGGGTTGCACCAAGTCAGGCCGCCAGACAGGATCGATCGGATACTCGAATTGCTGGACCGATCGCAATCCACTGTTGCAGACGGCATGATGGACCGGAGTCCCGAAGCAGGCGATCC
>SXYT01000086.1 GCA_005788205.1 Actinomycetota bacterium
CCGAGCGTGTTGCGGCCGGCGAGGGCGTCGCTGATCGTGGCCAGCTGGATCGGGAAGGGGGCTGTGATTCCCTGGCTGGTCAGCTCGTCGACGACGGGCGTGGGCAGACCAAGGTCAGCAAAAGTGGGCTGTGCGTCCATGTTTATCTCTCTCCGGCGGGGGCCGGGGGTGGGCCACAGATACCGGTGTGTACCCATGGACGCACTCAAAGGTGCCTGACGACTCTACAGGCAGACCTGTGGATAACCAAGGGATGGGCGGGAATTCCCCGTTCGTGTCGGGAGGGGCCTCCTGAGCGGCCGTCAGGAGGGGTTGAGAATCACCTTGATCGCGGCGTCGGCACTGTCGTGAGACTTGCTGGTGATCTTCCGCCACAGCTCCATCGCCCCGAGGAGCACCCAGCCGATGCGGTACTTCGCCTTCACGAGGTCGGTCACGCGAGCAATGTCGGCATCGGCGAGCACCACCGCGGCCCCGGTGTGCGTGACCGCGCCGTCCGTCACTCTGCCGCGCACATCGCAGACCCGAAGTGTGGCGCGCGCGTCATTGCGAACCCGGCGCACCTTGTGCGAGTTGAGGTCGGTGGTGAACGCATACCCGCCGTCGAACGGCACGACCCACACCGGCAGTGACACGGGCGCACCGTTCTTCTTGTACGTGGTGAACGAGACGTATCTCGCGTTGTCGAGGTCTGCAGGCATGTTCCGTCCTTTCGGGTGCTGCCCACCGGACGGGCAGGTTCTGGTCGGGGTGGGGAGACTTGAACTCCCGGCCTCCTGCTCCCAAAGCAGGCGCGCTGCCAACGGCGCCACACCCCGTTAGGTGTGGACAGGACGCTACCGCCGCGTGCCCGCCGGGTCAGGCGGAACGCTTGGCGATGCGGGCCAGCCGCTTGGCGCTCCGGCCGGTGGCGGTGATGTTGCGGTGATCGAGATCGCCCATCTCCACGCCGTTCGTGAACAGCACCCGGTAGCGCAGCCAATTGAACCCGTTGGCCAGGATGACCTTGCCCGCGGTGCCTGTGGGGACGCCGTCCAGGTCGACGGTGGCCTCCACGGTGTCGCCGATTCGGAGGTTGATCTGTCCCTGGTGGGGGTTGGCCAGCGAATGGGGCTTCCAGAACGACATCAACCCATTATGGCCCTTCCTGCTCGCCGGCCCCTGCTTCGCTGGGGCGGCAAGGCCCATACGGGGATGATTAACCCGCCGATACACTCTGCGCCCTGTGAAAAGCACACTCGAAGCCCTTGAGGGCAACAACGTCAAGCTGTCCGTCGAGGTTGACGAGGCAGAGTTCGACACGAACATCGACGCCGCGTTCCGCAAGATCGCCCACGAGGTGCGCTTGCCCGGTTTCCGGCCCGGCAAGGCCCCGCGCAAGGTGCTCGAGGCCCGTATCGGTCTCGAGGCCGCACGTGGCCAGGCCCTGAGTGACGCGATCCCCCAGTACCTCAGCCGCGCGGTGCGTGAGCACGACGTCGACCTGATCGCCACCCCCGACATCAACCTGGTCGAGGGCGAGGCGTCCGGCCCCGTCCGCTTCGAGGCAACCTGCCAGGTGCGCCCGGAGATCACCGTGCCGGGATACAACGGCCTGCGCGTGGAACTGGTCAACCCCGAGCTCACGGACGAGGAGTTCGGGGAGGCAGTGGAGGCAGAACTGCGCCGACACGGGTCGCTCGTCGACTCTGACGCCCCCTCGAAGGCCGGTGACTACGTGATCATCGACCTGGTCGGCACCCGCGACGGCGAGCCTGTCGCCGGTCTCAATGTCGAGGAATGGACCTACGAGGTCGGCCGCGGCTGGGTCGCACCCGGCTTCGACGACCAGGTCACCGGCGTGAAGAAGGGGGACACGCTCTCGTTCACCGCGGTCCCGAACGGCACCGAGGAGGCCGCCGACTTCAGCGTCACCGTGAACAAGGTGCAGACGCTGGCACTGCCGGAGCTGACCGATGCATGGGTCGCGGAGAACATCGCCGAGCACGACACGGTCGAGGAGTGGAAGAACGCCCTGCGCGGGCGCCTCTCGGAGATGCGCGTGAACACCATGCGCCGGACGGTCGTCGACAGGGTCACCGATGCGCTCGCGGCGCTCGTGGACATCGAGGCGCCGGAGGCCATGGTGCAAGGAGACCTGCAGTCCCGCGTGCAGAACACCGTGCAGCAGTTCCAGCAGCAGGGGATTGCCCTCGATCAGTGGCTCTCGGCCACCGGTCAGGACACGGCGTCGTTCGTGGAGGGCCTGAAGATCCAGTCCGAGAAGGCCGTGAAGGTGGATCTCGCCCTCCGTGCCGTGGCGACGGTCCAGTCCATCGAGGCCACCGACGACGACATCGAGGCCGAGTTCCAGGCAATCGCCGTGCAGGTGAACGAGAAGGTCGCCAAGGTCCGCAAGGCCTACGAGCAGAACGACGCCGTCACGGACCTGGCCTCCCAGATCCGCAAGTCGAAGGCCCTCGACTGGTTGCTCCACAATGCCACCTATGTGGACCAAAACGGTGCAACACTCGATACCGAGACGGTGCTCGGGCACTCCGAGGCTGACCACGACCATCCGCAAGACCACGACAACACAGACGCAGAGGATGCAGAGTGAACTTCCAGAACTACTACATCCCGAGTGTCACCGAGACGACCAGCCGCGGAGAGCGGGTCTACGACCTGTACAGCCGCCTGCTGAAGGAGAACATCATCTTCCTCGGCACGCCGATCGATGACACCATCGCCAACCTGATCTGTGCCCAGCTCATCCACCTGGAGAGCGAGAACCCGGACCGGGACATCAACATCTACATCAACAGCCCCGGCGGCGACATCACAGCACTGTTCGCGATCTACGACACGATGCAGTTCATCAAGAACGACATCGCCACGATCTGCCTCGGGCAGGCCGCCTCGGCGGCCGCGGTCCTGCTGGCCGCCGGCACCAAGGGCAAGCGCCTGGCCCTGCCCCACAGTCGGGTCCTTCTCCACCAGCCGTACGGCCAGGTGGGCTACGGCCAGGTGACCGACCTCGAGATCGCCGCCAACGAAATCCTGCGCATGAGGGACCTGCTGGAGGAGATTCTCTCCCACCACACGGGCCAGCCCCTGGAGCGCGTCCATGCCGACACGGACCGGGACTTCGTATTGGAAGCAAACGAGGCCCTCGCGTATGGCATCATCGATGATGTTATTTCATCGCGCCAGATCACGGACCGCACCGGTCCGATCCGCTGACGCGACACACAACGGGAGTACTTCGTGGCCAAATTCGGTGACACAGGCGAACTACTGAAGTGCTCTTTCTGCGGCAAGTCCCAGAAGCAGGTCAAGAAACTCATCGCCGGCCCTGGCGTCTACATCTGCGACGAG
>SXYT01000087.1 GCA_005788205.1 Actinomycetota bacterium
CGTTCGGGGGGCAGCGCAGCGCGTCGATCGCGATCTCGACGTTGCGCTCGAGACTCCAGGCATCGGCAGCGGCGATCTTGTCCTCGAGCTCGGCCTGCAGGGCGCCGACCTTGTCGTAGTCGGCATCCGGGTCTGCCCACATCGCCATGACCTCGTTGTAGCGGTCGATCAGGGCCTGCACGGGGGCCACGCCGTCCATCACGTTGCCGAGCACGTC
The DNA here is from genome assembly GCA_005788205.1 of Actinomycetota bacterium. GTDB lineage: Bacteria > Actinomycetota > Acidimicrobiia > Acidimicrobiales > Ilumatobacteraceae > UBA2093. Next base: position 218 of record SXYT01000087.1, read on the forward strand.
CTTCGCGGGGTCGAGCTGGGGCTCCTGCTCCAGCAGGCCGACGGTGAAACCGGGAGTCAGGCGCGCCTCCCCGGTGTAGCCATCGTCCAGGCCGGCCATGATGCGCAGGAGACTGGACTTGCCGCTGCCGTTGGAGCCGAGTACGCCGATCTTGGCCCCCGGGTAGAAGGAGAGCGAGATGTTCTCCAGGATCGTGCGGTCCGGGGGATAGAACCGGGCGAGCTTGTAGCAGGTGTAGATGAACTCGTGGGCCATGACCGACCCGAGGCTAGTTCGGGGCGGTCAATTCCGTCGTGCCGATGCCGGTGGCTGGTACTTTGACGGAGGCGCGCCCCAGGGTGCGACAGAAAAGGGGAACCATTCATGAACGCGGCGAATCTCTTCAGCCAGTACCACATCGGCAACTTCTGGTTGAGGTACCTGCATGTCCTCGCGGGCATCGCCTGGATCGGCCTGCTGTACTACTTCAACTTCGTCCAGGTGCCGGGTCTTGCGGCCTACGGCGACAAGGGGGAGGCCCGCAACATCACCATCACCCAGATCGCCTCGCGTGCCCTGTGGTGGTTCCGCTGGGCGGCCGTGGCCACTCTTGCCACCGGTCTGCTCATCGTCGGCGTCATCCCTGACTACATGCAGGACTTCATGAACCACGCGGGCGACGACCCGGCGAACGCCAAGAACGCGGCGATCACCGTGGGCATGCTGCTCGGCATCACCATGGCGGCAAACGTGTGGATGGTCATCTGGAAAAACCAGAAGGTCGTCATCGCGAACGCGACGAACGTGCTGAACGGCGGCCAGGCTGACCCGAACGCAGCCGGCGCCGGCCGCCGCGCCATGCTGATGTCCCGCCAGAACATGATCTTCTCGGTCTCCATGCTCTTCTACATGGTCGGTGCGGCGCACTTCTACCCGGAAGCCTTCTCGGCGACCACCAGCGACGGGTACACATTCATCATCATCTCCGTGGTCCTCGGCGCTCTGCTGCAGCTCAACGCACTCGGCAAGTTCGGCGGCACGGCCGCGGGCAACAAGATGCTGAGGCCCTATGAGTCGCACAAGAACGCGATCATCTCGAGCATCATCCTGTGGCTCGTGCTCTTCGTCGTCTCCATCATCTTCATGGGCTGATCCGGACCCTGATCTCCGCACAAGGAAGGGCCGCCCCGTGGGGCGGCCCTTCTGCTTTCTCGGTGTGCGGCGCGGGGCCGCAGCGGCGGCTACTCGACAGTGAGCACTGCCCGCATGTTGGAGTGGCCCGGCACGTCGCAGATCAGCTCGTACTTGCCCGGCTCCAGGGTGACCGCCCCGGAGTCGTTGTCCCCCTTCACGCCGATGACCAGTTTGAAGTTCGGGACCTTCTGGTCGCCCTTGGCGAGGATGAGCGTGTGGCGCACGGAGTCCACGTTCGAGTAGCCGAACATGATCTCGCCGGCCTTCACCGTGCCGTAGTCGGTCTTGTCGAACTTGAGCGAGGGCACTGCCTCGACGAGCAGGTCAAGATCGGCAGGCAGCGTCTCGGCCGGGGAGGAGGACCCACCGCCGCACGAGGCAAGGACGAGAAGAGGGATGGCAACGAGGGAGGCGCGACGCGGGGTCATGGCGTGAAATTTACTCCCGACTGGCGCAGGAGGCACCCACCAGAGGGGTAGGGACAAGTACCATTTGTCACGCGGACAACGGCGTCCGCGGCGACAACGGCCGCAAGGCCCCGGCGCCACACGCCCCCCGGGGCACAGACAAGGCGGCATCCATGGCTGACATCGCTGAACGCACTCAGGACTTCGGGGCGAACTCGTGGCTCGTGGAGGAGATGTACGAGCAGTACAGGGCCGACCCCTCCTCGGTGAGCGAGGCCTGGCGTGAGTTCTTCAGCGATTACAAGAGCCTCCATGGCAACGGCGCAGCCCCCGCACCGGTCCAGGCTGCTGCTCCGGCCGCGCCGTCAGTCCCGACGTCCGACGGCAACGGCGCAGCCCCCGCACCAGCCGCACCCGCAGTTGCCCCCGCCGTTCCCGTGCAGGCTGACGCCACCCCGGAGATGATCCGTGGAGTCGGGGCCGCAATCGTCACCAACATGGAGCGCAGCCTGGCCGTGCCGACGGCCACGAGCTTCCGCAACGTGCCGGCCCGTCTGCTGGAGGTGAACCGGAACGTGGTCAACGACTACCGCAGCCGCCACGGACTGTCGAAGGTGTCGTTCACCCACATCATCGCGTACGCGATCGTCAAAGCGATCGCCGAGTCGGTGCCCGCAATGAAGAACTCCTACGTGGCCGACGCCGATGGAAAGCCGCAGATCATCCGCAATCCCCACGTGAACGTGGGACTCGCTGTCGATGTCGACAAGGGCGACGGCACCCGCAATCTCGTCGTGCCCGTGGTGAGGGCGGCAGACACCATGACGTTCGGCCAGTTCCTCGTGGCGTACGACGACCTCATCCGCAAGGTGAAGAACAACAAGCTGACGATCGCCGATTTCCAGGGTGCGAACGTGAGCATCACGAACCCGGGCACCATCGGCACGGTCCAGTCGGTGCCGCGCCTGATGCCGGGACAGGGCGTCATCGTGGGGGTTGGAAGCATCGACTACCCGGCGGAGTTCCAGGGCGCCGACGAGGCCAACCTCAACGTCCTCGGCGTGTCGAAGGTGGTCACCATCACGAGCACGTATGACCACCGCATCATCCAGGGCGCGGAGAGCGGCCTGTTCCTGAAGCGGGTCCACGAGTTGTTGCTCGGGAGCCACGGGTTCTACGACGACGTGTTCGCGGCGCTCGAGATCCCGTACCAGGCGGTCCAGTGGTCCACCGACACCAGCCCGATGAACCGCGAAGAGATGCTGATGCACAAGCAGATGCAGATCAGCATGCTCGTGCGCGTGCACCGTGTGCGCGGCCACCTCATCGCCGACATCGACCCGCTCCGGTGGAAGAAGCCGGAGCTCCCGAAGGAACTCGACCCGTCCACCTACGGCATCACCATCTGGGACCTCGAGCGCGAGTTCCTCACCGGCGGGGTCGCCGGGAGCACCAAGATGAAACTGGACGAGCTCCTCGGGGTCCTGCGCGATGCGTACTGCCGCACCATCGGCATCGAGTACATGCACATCCAGGACATGGACGAGCAGCGCTGGATCCAGTCAAAGGTGGAGGGTGTCACGTGGACACCCACCCTCGACGAGAAACTGCGCGTCCTGGAGCGCCTGAACGCCGCAGAGGCATTCGAGAAGTTCCTGGCCACGAAGTACGTGGGCACGAAGCGCTTCGGCCTCGAGGGGGCCGAGGCGATGATCCCGATCATCGACGAGATTGTCTCCGCCGCCGCCGACGACGGTCTCCACGAGGTTGTGTTCGGCATGCCCCACCGCGGCCGCCTGAACGTGCTCGCGAACATCATGGGCAAGGACTACAACCAGATTTTCAAGGAGTTCGAGGGTCACATCAGCTCGGACTCCGTGCAGGGCAGCGGTGACGTGAAGTACCACCTGGGTGCCCACGGTTCGTACGTGTCAGCGGGAGGTGCGTCCATCGACGTCGAACTGGCGGCGAACCCCAGCCACCTCGAGACGGTGAACGGTGTCGTCCTCGGGATGGTCCGGGCCAAGCAGGACAAGATCCAGCCCCCCGGCGTGTTCAGCGTGCTGCCCGTGCTCATGCACGGTGATGCCGCGTTCGCCGGTCAGGGAGTCGTGGCGGAGGGCCTCGCCATGAGCAATCTCACCGGCTACCGCGTCGGCGGTGCCATCCATCTCGTCGTGAACAACCAGATCGGTTTCACCACCGCGCCCGAGCAGTCGCGGTCGTCGCAGTACGCCACGGACGTGGCAAAGATGGTGCAGGCACCGATTTTCCACGTGAATGGCGATGACCCCGAGGCCTGCGTCCGCGTTGCACGCCTTGCCTACGAGTACCGCCGCCGGTTCCACAAGGACGTGGTCATCGACATGGTGTGCTACCGGCTCCATGGTCACAACGAGGGAGACGACCCCAGCTACACGCAGCCGCTCATGTACAAGGCGATCGCCGGGAAGCGCTCCGTGCGCAAGATGTACGTGGAGAGCCTGGTCAAGCGCGGTGACATCTCACTGGAGACGGCCGAGCAGGCGCTCGCGGACTACCAGCAGAAACTGCAGACCGCGCTTGACGACGCGCGCGCGAACGCGCCGGCGAAGGTGAAGGCGGCCCGCCCGCCCGCGCCGGCGGGTGTCCTCCCGCACGTGAACACGGCCATCAGCCGTTCCGACGTGGACAGGATCTTCCGTCAGCTCACGGACTACCCGGAGGGTTTCAGCCCGCACCCGAAACTCATGCGCCAGTTCGAGCAGCGCATCAAGCAGTACGAGACAGATGGTGACGTCGAGTGGGCGGTCGGGGAAGCTCTCGCGTTCGGCTCGCTCACCCTTGAGGGTTTCGATGTGCGACTGGCCGGTGAGGACTCGCGGCGCGGCACGTTCAGCCAGCGTCACTCATCACTCGTCGACTACGAAACGGGCCTGGCGTGGCTCCCGTTGCGCGACCTGCCGGGTTCGTCGGGGTACTTCTGGGCTCACGACTCGCTGCTGTCCGAGTACGCGACGCTCGCTTTCGAGTACGGCTATGCGCACGCGAACCGCAATGCACTCGTGCTGTGGGAGGGCCAGTTCGGTGACTTCGTGAACGGTGCCCAGGTCGTGATCGACCAGTACATCGTCGCCGCCGAGGACAAGTGGAAGCAGCAGAACGGACTCGTCATGCTCCTTCCGCACGGCTACGAGGGCCAGGGACCGGAGCACTCGAGTGCGCGTATCGAGCGCTTCCTGCAGGCTTGTGCCGAGGACAACATCCAGGTCGTGAACGCCACCACGGCCGCGCAGTACTTCCACGTGCTGCGACGCCAGCTCCACCGTGACATCCGCAAACCGCTGGTGATCTTCACCCCGAAGGCGCCGCTTCGCATGAAGGAGAGCCGTTCGCGCATCGAGGAGTTCACCGGGGGATCGTTCCAGGAGGTCATGGACGACCACACGGTCACGGACAGGTCAGCGGTGAGCAGGGTCGTCCTGTGCAGCGGCAAGGTCGTGTGGGATGCCATGGCGGAGCGCACGAAGCGCAACGCACCCGTCGCGGTCATCCGGGTCGAGCAGCTCTACCCGTTCCCGCTGGCGCAGATCAACGAGATGTTGACCCGCTACCCGAACGCCAAGGAGATCGTGTGGCTGCAGGAAGAGCCCGAGAACATGGGTCCCTGGCACTTTGTGGAGCACCGCATCTGGCGCGTGAAGGAGCGCGGCTACGACCTGCGCCACGTGGCGCGTGTCGAGTCCGGCAGCCCCGCAACCGGTTCGAAGGCGATCTCTGACCAGGAACTCGCCGACCTGATGGACGAGACCTTCCAGGGCTTCTGACGCGGTCCCGGGGTCAGCCGAACCGCAGGCCGAGATGGTCCGAGAGTTCCGCGAGCGCGGCCGAGGGGTCACCGACCTTGATCGTGCGCATGCCCATGGCGGCAGCGGGCTTGAGATTGATCCCCAGGTCGTCCAGGAACACGCACTCGTCCGGTGACACCGCGAGAAGTCCGCAGGCGATCTCGTAGAACCGCGGCTCAGGCTTGCGGCAGCCGACCTTGCTGCTCTCGACCACATGGTGGAACCTGGCCATGACGGCGCGCACCTCCGCCTGGCGCTCGTTCGCGGGTTCCGCGGTCGAGACCACGTTGTTGGTGAGGCACGCCGTGAGGTAACCGGCCTCGATCACCGAGTCGAGCGCGGCCACCATGGCGGGCCGCACGTCGCCCGAGAGAAGCGCGAGCACGTCTGCTCCCGGGATGCGGTGGCCGAGCGCCTCGCTCTCGTCGGCGAACATGCGGTCGAACTCGGCGGGGGAGATGTCGCTGCGCTCGAGGAGGGCCCAGGCATTCGTGTGCGGGTCGGTGGCATTCACCCGGCGGATGATGTCCCTCGGCAGGGAATTCGCCTCCTCATAGCGGTTGAAGGCCTCGAACGGACTGGACAGGATGACACCGCCGAAATCCCAGAGGACGGCGCGGAGGGGCTTGTTCGGCACGGGGCCGAGGCTAGACGGGGCTCGTCCCGCAGAAGCAGGCGGTCGGGTGGTTGACTGTCGGGGTGACCAAACACATCATCGTTGACGGCTCGAACATCGCCACGGAGGGCCGTTCCGTCCCCAGCCTCGCCCAGCTCCACGAGGCCGTGACCGCATTCATCAAGGAGTACCCGACCGCCAAGATCACCGTCGTGGTCGATGCCACGTTCGGCCACCGCATCGCCAAGAAGGAGGTCGCCGAGTTCAACAAGGCGATCGAGCACAACGAGCTGGTCGCCCCGCCCGCGGGCGCCATCGGCCGCGGCGACGCGTTCATCCTGGCCATCGCAGAGAAGGCGAAGGCGACGGTCCTCTCGAACGACAGCTTCCAGGAGTTCCACGGCAAGTACAAGTGGCTTTTCGACGAGGGAAGGCTCATCGGCGGCAAGCCGGTGCCCCACGTTGGTTGGGTCTTCGTCGGGCGTGTCCCCGCACGGGGAGAGACCAGCCGCAAGGCGGTCAGGACGGGCAAGGTCGTGGTCAAGGACCACTCACCGAGTCCCGAGGCGCGCAAGCCGATGCCGGTCCCGAAGACGCCACCCCCCGGTGCACGGGAGAAGATGATCAACCCGGTGATGCCGTACCTCGGGTTCGTGGAGAAGCATCCCGTGGGCAGCACTGTCCATGCCGTGGTCGACGGATTCGCCGCGAACGGGATGACCGTGAAGATCGGTGACATCAGCGGCTACGTGCCGATCCGCAACATGTCCGCGCCTCCGCCGCGCAGCGCCCGGGAGAGGTTCCAGATGGGCGACGAGATGGACCTGGTCATCGTGTCGTACACACCCTCGCGTCGCTCCGTCGATCTCGCCGTGCCCGGTGTCGTCGAGGTGAAAAAGCCCGCACCCGCGAAGAAAGCCCCCGCGAAGAAGGCTGCACCCGCGAAGAAAGCCCCGGCGAAGAAGGCTGCACCTGCACCGAAGAAGCCCGAGCCCGCGAAGAAAGCCCCCGCGAAGAAGGCTGCACCCGCGAAGAAAGCTGCACCTGCACTGAAGAAGCCCGAGCCCGCGAAGAAAGCCCCGGCGAAGAAGGCTGCACCCGCGAAGAAAGCCCCAGCGAGGAAGACCTGACCCCACGTCTTCGGCGGCGGCGGTGCCGACCACTACGGTCACTGCTGTGCTGATCGCAACATGGAATGTCAACTCGTTGCGCGCCCGCATGCCGCGCGTCGAGCAGTGGCTGACGGAGAACGGGCCCGATGTTCTCTGCATGCAGGAGACGAAACTGGCCAACGACAAGTTCCCCGTTGCCGAGATGGCCGCGCTCGGGTACGAGAGTGCGCACTTCGGCCAGGGCCAGTGGAACGGAGTGGCCATTCTCTCCCGCGTCGGGCTGGATGCCGTCCTGCCCAACTTCGCCCCGGGCGTCGAACAGGACACCGAGGCACGTATCATCACCGCGACCTGCGGGGGAGTGCGCATCTCGTCGGTGTATGTGCCGAACGGCCGCGAACTGGACCACGAGCACTACCGATACAAGCTCTCCTGGATGAAGAGGCTCCGCCAGCACCTCGACACGGACACCTCCGCCTCCGCGGACGCGGTCGTCATGGGTGATTTCAACATCGCCCCGCAGGACCGTGACGTGTGGGATGCCTCCATGTTCGCAGGCGCGACACACGTCAGCCAGGCGGAACGGGACGTGCTCGCCGAAGTGTGCGGGTTCGGCCTCACCGACACCTTCCGGCGTTTCCACGACGAGGAGAAGCTTTTCAGCTGGTGGGACTACCGCGGCGGCGGCTTCCACAAGGGCCACGGCATGCGCATCGACCTCATCCTCGCCACGGAGTCCGTGGCGAGGCGGTCCGTGTCGTCGTCGATCGACCGCAACGCACGGAAAGGCGAGAAGCCGAGCGACCACGCTCCCGTCCTGCTGGAGATCGGCGCGCCATGACGGAGAAGGAGACGTTCACCTTCCCGACGTTCCACGAGAGGTCGGTGCCGCTGACCGACGCGGACAACGCCCGCATCGAGCTCACGCAGCTGACGCGGGCCCTCATCCGCGAGTCCTTCGTGTCGACAGCGAGTGACGACGACATGCAGTCGGCAATCGACGCGGTCAGGACCGCGATCGACGCCGTGAAGCGTGCCACCGGGCGGGATGTCGGTGCCTTCAACTCGAATTTCCTGGACCGCAGCCCGTTCATGGGGCTCATGAACCCGCTCGCACCCCCCATGTCGGCACGGCTCGACCCGGATGACGGCGAGTGGGGATCCGTGCACTGCACCGTGACGTTCACGGAGCCGTTCGAGGGCCCCCCGGGCCACGTGCACGGCGGGTTCCTCGCCGGCATCTTCGACGAGATCCTCGGCCAGGTGCAGTCACTATCGGGACGGCCGGGGATGACAGGGAAGCTGTCGATCTCCTACCGGGCCCCGACGCCCCTCTTCACGGAACTGCACCTGCGTGGCTGGATCGAGCGCATCGAGGGACGCAAGATCCTCACGCACGCAACTCTGCACAATGGCGGGACGCTGTGCTGCGAGGCAGACGGACTCTTCATCTCTATGCGGGAGGACCTGCGCCACCTGCTCCAGAAGGGCCGGGACGCTAAGCCCGGCCGGCAGAGCTGACCACGACGAGAATCGACTCGCCGTGTCGTGTGGCGAAAGCCATGTCGATGACGTCGGCAAGCTCGCGTACCGTCGATGGCCGGGTGCGCACGATGTCCTTGATGTGACGGTCGGTCAGGATGCCGTTCGCACTCAGCCCTGAACGGCGCGCGACAGCCTCGCGCCAGTCGCGCAGTGCGTCCGTCAGCGGGTCGCGCCGTTCGGACTCCCGCGCCCGCTCACGGATCGCCGGGGGCGGACCCTGCTGGCTCAGCCTGCGTTCCGCCTCCACCGGCAGCCACGACGAACGGGAGCGCGAACGCCCGCGGCGCGTCCCGGCCCAGGTGACCACCAGGTCCGTCGCTGCGCGGGTGAGCGCGACGTAGCCGAGCCGCGCTTCCTCGGCCTTCTGGGCGGTGGTCCGTGCCGACGAGTGCGGCAGGTACCCCGTCTCGGCCGCCGCCACGACGACGCCCCACCATTCCCGGCCTTTGGCCGCATGGAATGTCATGACCTCGACGCCGCTCACGTCCTGCTGGTCGGCGGACGTCAGCAGCCACGAGCCGAACGCACGGCCGTCGACGCCGCCCCCGCGGTTCTCGTCGAGGAAGCGGCGCACGTAGCCGGCGAGGTCGTGCTCTGCCGACCCGGGTGCGTAGTCGCCCGAGTCGAGGATGTCGCTCGACCAGATGGAGAGCGCGTCCCGCGAGGGGAGCGACGTGGCCTGGGCGACGGCCGCCGACCAGTCGGGGCCGCGGCGCCCCGAGCGCACAGGTATCGCTTGGCCCTCGAGATAGGTCCTGACGGTGTCGGCGAGTGCGTTCACCCGCACGAGGACGGCCAGCTGGTTCCATGTGCCGCATGTGCGCTGCATCCGCGTCAACTCGACCGCGACCGTGTGCAGTTCGTCCTTTTCGTCGTTGCAGGCCGTGAAAGCGACGGGGCTGCCGTTCGGCCTGCAGGAGACCGCCGTGACCTGCTGGCCGGCGTTGCGCAGCAGCCGTGTCGCGGCCTCCACGACCTGGGGCGTGCAGCGGTAGTTGGACGGGAGAGTCACCACGTGCGCGCCGGTGCCGAGCCCGGGCAGCTCGTCGAAGAGCGAACTGTCGGCGCCGTTGAACCCGTAGATGGCCTGGTTCGGATCGCCCACCACGAAGAGGTCGGCAGGGTCGTCGATGAGCAAACCGAGGAACTCGTACTGCAGGGGATTCATGTCCTGTGCCTCGTCCACCGACACGTGGCGGAACTGGTGGCGGATGGAGGCGAGGAACCGCCTGTCCTCGCGCGCGTCGCGCACCACGTGGGAGATGAGGTCGTTCGTGTCCAACACCCCGCGCTTCCGCTTCAGTGCGTCATACCTCTGCACGGCGGCCCGGAACTCGTCTGCCCGCATCTCGCGGTTCAGGCCGGACACGGCAAGGGCATCGTCGATTGCGGGCTGCGTCATGAGCCGCACGGTCGCGTGATCGATGGCGGACGCGAGGCGCGGCAGGGACGCCTGCTTCACGTCCTTGCCCACGGCGATCCGGAGCAGGGCAATTCGGTCGGTGGCAACGAGTGGCTTCTGCCGGCCGGTGTCGGAGGCGCGTTGCGTGAGCAGCCGCAGCCCGAGTGCATGGAAGGTGTGGACGCTCGGCTGGCCGTCGATGCCGAACCTGCGCAGTCGAGTCCGCATTTCTGTGGCGGCCTGTCGCGTGAACGTGATCGCGAGCGTGTGGTCGGGGGAGGCGGTGTTCGATGCGACTCGCCAGGCGATCCGACGGGTGAGCACTGTGGTCTTGCCCGAGCCGGCACCCGCACGCACGACCACGACCCCGACGGGTGCCGTCACTGCCGTCAGTTGGTCGGGGTCGAGACCCCGCACGATGTCCTCCGCCGTGGCGGGGGCTGAGTCGTCGGGATCGAGGCGCACCTGACGAAACTAGGCGGTGGCTACCATCGTTGTCATGCCGTTCCCGCAGAAGAACCTGAATGACGACGAGTCCCTCATTCTTGACCTGCACCCGCACTGGTGGTACTACGCGCCGGCACTTTTGTCCACAGCGGTTGTGTGCATCCTCGGGCTCACGGTGCTCACGAACTTCGACGGGTGGCAGCAGGTCACCCTCGGCAGCATCTGTCTCGCGGCGATCGTGGTGGCAGGAGGTTGGCTCGTCGTGCAGGTCGTCAAGTGGCGCACCACGTACTTCGTGCTGACGAGCCACAGGGTGATCTACCGCGAGGGAGTTGTCGCGCGCAACGGGGTGGAGATCCCCCTCGAGCGTGTGAACAACGTGAACTTCAACCAGACCATCTTCGAGCGCCTCATCGGGGTGGGTGACATCCTCATCGAGTCCGGTGGCACGGAGGGTCAGCAGGGGTTCTCGGACATCGCCCGGCCGATGGCCGTGCAGAACGAGATTCACCAGGCCCTGCAGACGTACCGGGAGGGGATGTTCCGCCCGGCTCCGTCGCGGTTCGACGTGGCTGACCAGCTGGAGCGGCTGGAGGCCCTCCGCGACCGAGGGGCACTCACGGACGCGGAGTTCGAGATACAGAAGCGCCGTCTCCTCGGCTGAGTCTCGCCGGCCGGGTCCCGGCCGCCGTCCGTTTCGGGCTGAACCCCCGCGGTTTGGGAGACTGGCGACATGCCGCAGACCACGTTGCCATCCGGGATCACGATCGAGTTCGAGACCATGGGCGACCCGTCGGGGCCCGCCATGCTCTGGATCATGGGCTTCACCGCCCAGATGACCGCGTGGCACGACGATTTCATGAAGATGTTCGTGGACGACGGGTTCCACGTGGTGCGGTTCGACAACCGTGACTGCGGACTGTCATCGAAGCTGGACGGCATCATGGCGGAGACCGACAAGGTCACCGCGGCCGTGGTGATGGGGGAGACCCCTCCGCCGGTGCCGTACACCCTCTCCGACATGGCTGCCGACGCGGCTGGTGTGCTCGACGCCGTGGGTGTCGAGCGCGCACACGTCATCGGTGCCTCGATGGGCGGCATGATCGCCCAGACCTTCGCGATCGAGCACCCGCACCGCACGATCAGTCTCACGTCGATCATGTCCACGGTCGGGGATCTCGCGTACGGGACCCCCACGGACGCGGCTCTCGGGACTCTCCTTGCACCTCCGCCACCGGACCGCGCCGCCTACATCGAGAGCGCCGCGAACTGGGCGGTGTGGGGCTCGAAGAAGCACTTCGACCTGGAGGAGGCAAAGGCACGGGCAGCACGTGAGTACGACCGGAGCTTCTACCCCGAGGGCGCGCACCGTCAGCTGGCGGCGATCTATGCCTCCGGTGACCGTACGGAGATGCTGCGCACGCTTGATGTTCCCACGCTCGTGATTCATGGACGCGACGACACGCTCCTGACCCCCAGCGGCGGGGAGCGCACGGCGGAGCTGATCCCCGGTGCCGTGCTGCTCAAGCTGAACGACATGGGGCACGACATGCCCGAGCCGCTCTGGCCCGTCTACCGTGAGGCCATCGGCGGGCACGTCCGCCGCAGCCACCGCTGACCGAACGACACCAACGAAGAACACCAACGAACCGGGCGGCGGCACGCCGCCAGACAACACGGAGGACACACCGACATGGCCGGACCACTCACCGGATACAGAATCCTCGAGATCGCGGGCATCGGCCCCGGTCCGTTCGCGGCGATGCTCCTCGCCGACATGGGGGCCGAGGTCATCCGTGTCGACCGTGCGCAGTCCGTTCGCGGCCCGGCGCCGGACAAGCCCGCAGGTGACCTCATGCTGCGCGGACGCCGCAACATCGCGCTCGACCTGAAGAACCCCGACGGCGTGGAGACACTGCTGCAGTTGGTCGAGAAGGCTGATGCGATCATCGAGGGTTTCCGCCCCGGTGTCATGGAGCGTCTCGGCGTCGGGCCCGACGTCTGTCTCGCCCGCAACCCACGCCTCGTGTTCGGCCGGATGACCGGATGGGGCCAGGAGGGCATGTACGCCCAGGCTGCCGGCCACGACATCAACTACATCGCCCTCGCCGGTTCGCTCGCGCACTTCGGGCGCAAGGGCGAGGCCCCGGTGCCGCCCCTCAACATGGTCGGGGACTTCGGCGGCGGCGGCATGTTCCTCGCGTACGGCGTCGTCTGCGCCCTGCTCGAGGCACAGAAGTCGGGCAAGGGCCAGGTCGTCGACACTGCGATGGTCGACGGGGCGGCGGTCCTCATGACGATGTTCTGGTCCTTCAAGTCCATGGGCATCTTCAACGAGAACGCACCCGGCACGAACCTGCTGGACACCGGCGCCCACTTCTACGACGTGTTCGAGTGCAAGGACGGCAGGTACGTGTCCCTCGGGTCGATCGAGCCGCAGTTCTACGCCGAACTGATGGAGCTCACCGGCCTGAAGGGCGACCCCGACTTCGCCCGCCAGATGGACCAGTCGATGTGGCCGGGCCTGAAGGAGCGCCTGCGCGAGGTGTTCCGCGGGAAGACCCGCGACGAATGGTGCGCGATCATGGAGGCGACCGACGTCTGCTTCGCGCCCGTCCTCACCATGAGCGAGGCGGCAGCCCACCCGCACAATGCGGAGCGCCGCACCTTCGTGGAGGCGAACGGTCACATGCAGCCCGCACCAGCGCCGCGCTTCTCGCGCACGGTCCCCCAGATCGGCCGGGCATCCGCGCACCCGGGCCAGCACACGGAGGAGGTCCTGCGCGAGTGGGGCGTGCCCGACGTGGAGGCCAGGCTCGCGGGTGGCGCGGCCAAGCAGGCGTAGTGGCGACACTGGTCTTCCTGCACGCGCATCCCGACGACGAGAGCATCAGCACCGGCGGCACCATCGCACGTGCCGTCTCCGAGGGGAACCGCGTGGTCCTCGTCGTCGGCACCAACGGTGACCACGGCGAGACGCCGCCGGATCTCGCGCCGGGGGAGACCCTGGTCGACCGTCGCCGGGTAGAGACCGAGAGGTCGTGCGCGGTCCTCGGGGTGCACCGCCTCGAGTGGCTCGGCTACTCCGACAGCGGGATGACCGGCTGGGAACAGAACTCCGCGCCCTCGGCGTTCATGCGGGCCGACCTTGACGAGGCCGCGTCACGTCTCCTGCGCATCATCGACGAGGAGAACGCCGACGTCCTCGTCGGCTACGACTGGCACGGCGGCTACGGCCACCCCGACCACATCATGGTCCACAGGGTGGCACACGCGGCAGCCGCGCTGCGGCCGTCTCTCACGTTGCTTGAAGCCACGATGAACCGCGACCGGGTGCGCCAGCGCATGCAGGCGGCGTTCGATGCAGGTTTCATGAAGGAGGAAGACAAGTGGGACGTGGACGGCCCCGCCGACGACGGCAACCCGTTCGGTTCGCTCGAGTCTGAGATCTCGCTGATGGTCGACGTGCGTGCGCACGCGGCGCGCAAGAAGGAGTCCGTGAAGTGCCACGCCAGCCAGGTGACGGACTCCAGCTTCTTCCTCTCGATGCCCGAGGACGCGTTCGTCGATGCCTTCGGGTGGGAGTGGTTCATCAAGCCTGGGGATGCCTCCCCGATGCGCGAGGGGTTCATCGTCTGATGGCCCGCATCTACATGGTGCGCCACGGCCGTGCCGCCGCGGGCTGGAACGTCGACCCTGACCCCGGCCTGGACGAGCTCGGCCGCTCCCAGGCGCTCGCCGCCGCCACGGATCTGGTCCCGCGCGGTGCGATGGACGTGGTCAGCAGCCCGTTGCTGCGCTGCCGCCAGACCGCATTCCCCACCGCCACGGCGTGGAACCTGGAGCCACGGATCGAGCCCCGCGTGGGGGAGATCCCCTCGCCAGAGGGGTACACGTTGGAGAACAGGGTGGAGTGGCTGCGCGAGGCGATGGCGGGCACATGGACGGAGGTCGCGGAACGGTCGGGCGCGCAGTATCGCGCGTACCGCGACTCGGTGGTGGCGGCGGTGGGGGAACTGCGCCGCGACACCGTGGTGTTCAGCCACTTCATCGCGATCAACGCGGCGATCGGGGCCGCAACAAGCGACGACCGTGTTGTCATCGCCAGCCTCGACAACTGCTCGGTCACCGTTCTCGACGTGTCGGGGGACGGCACGCTCACGCTCGTCGAGACCGGCGGTGAGGCTGACACCCTCATCCGCTAGGCGTCATGCCACGGTGACTCGGTAGCCTCGGTGTCCATGCTCGGTCTCATGCTCCGCGACCTCCATGTCTCGTGGTCCTGGGTCGTCATCATCGGCAACGCCCTCGCTGGCATCTGGGCACTGTCGGCGCACCGGGTCACGCAGCTGCGCAGCCGCGCCCTGTGGTGGTTCACCGGCCTCGTCCAGTTCTCCGTGTTCGTCCAGGTCGCCCTCGGCGTGGCCCTGGTGAACAAGCACAAGATCGGTTTCCCGCAGTTCCACGCGTTCTACGGCTTCGTCGCCATCATCGCGATCGCGATCATCTACTCGTACCGCGCGCAGCTGAAGTCGCGCGTGTACCTGCTCTACGGCTTCGGGGGGCTGTTCCTGATGGGCCTCGGCATCCGGGCGATGCTCGTCGGCCAGGCCTGACTCAGCCGAGCGCGCCGGCGAGCTGTTCCAGCTGCTTGCCCAGACGCGCAGGCAGCTTGCCGCCGAACTGGGCGTAGTGGTCCTTGATCTGCGGAAGCGCAGAGCGCCAGCCCTCGGTGTCCACCGTGAGGATGGCATCCATGTCCTCGGCGCGCACGTCGAGACCGTTGGTGTCGATGTCACCGGGCGCGGGCAGGAAGCCGATCTCTGTCTTCGTGGCGCCGGCCCTGCCGTCCACCCGGTCAAAGACCCACTTCAGCACGCGGCTGTTCTCGCCGTATCCCGGCCACATGAAGCGGCCGTCCTCGTCGCGGCGGAACCAGTTCACGAAGAAGATCTGCGGCAGCTTGTCGGCCTTCGACTTGTCGCCGATTGCCAGCCAGTGGCTGAAGTAGTCGGCCATGTTGTAGCCGCAGAACGGGAGCATCGCCATGGGGTCGAAGCGCAGGTTGCCGACAGCACCGGCCTGCGCGGCGGTTGTCTCGGAGGCCATGATCGAGCCCAGGAACACGCCGTGCTCCCAGTCGAAGGCCTGCGTCACGAGCGGGACCGTGGTGCGGCGGCGGCCACCGAAGAGGATCGCCGAGATCGGAACGCCTGCAGGGTCCTGCCATTCGGGGGCGATGCACGGGCACTGTGATGCCGGTGCCGTGAAGCGGGCGTTCGGGTGGGCCGCCACGCCGTCGCTCTCCGGTGTCCAGGTGTTGCCCTTCCAGTCGGTTGCGCGCGCTGGTGCCTGGTCACTCATGCCCTCCCACCACACATCGTTCTCGGGGGTGAGCGCTGTGTTGGTGAACAGGCAGTTTCCCCACAGGGTCTCCATCGCGTTCGCGTTGGTGTCGTAGCCGGTTCCCGGGGCGACGCCGAAGAAGCCGGCCTCGGGGTTGATGGCGTACAGGCGGCCGTCCTCGCCGAACTTCATCCAGCAGATGTCGTCGCCGATCGTCTCGGCCTTCCAGCCGGGGATGGTCGGCTGGAGCATGGCGAGGTTCGTCTTGCCGCACGCGGAGGGGAATGCCGCGGCGATGTACTTGGCGGCGCCCTCGGGGTTCGTGAGCTTGAGGATGAGCATGTGCTCGGCCAGCCAGCCGGCGTCGCGCGCCATCACGGATGCGATGCGCAGCGCGAAGCACTTCTTGCCGAGCAGCGCGTTGCCGCCGTAGCCGGAGCCGAACGACCAGATCTCGCGGGTCTCGGGGAAGTGCACGATGTACTTGTTGTCCGGGTTGCACGGCCAGGCGGAGTCCTTCTGGCCGGGGGAGAGCGGCGCACCGACGGAGTGCACGCACGGCACCCAGTCGTTGCCGCCCAGCACGTCGAGCGCGCCCTGGCCCATGCGGGTCATGATGCGCATGCTCACCGCCACGTACGCCGAGTCGGTGAGTTGCACCCCAATGTGGGCGATCGGGCTGCCGAGCGGCCCCATGCTGAAAGGCACCACGTACATGGTGCGGCCCTTCATCGCGCCCTTGTAGAGGGAGTTCATCTCGGCGCGCATCTCGGCGGGTTCCCGCCAGTTGTTGTTGGGGCCGGCATCGTTCGCGTCAGCGGAGCAGATGAATGTGCGGTCCTCCACGCGGGCGACGTCGCCCGGGTCGGAGTGGGCCCAGTAGCTGTTCGGGCGCCTTGCCTCGTCGAGCTTGGTGAACGTGCCTGCATCAACAAGCGTCCGGCAGAGCGACTCGTACTCTTCGGCGGAACCGTCGCACCAGTGGATCGACTCCGGCTGGAGAATCTCGGCCCAGTCGTTCACCCACTGCTTCAGGCGTGGGTTCAATGAAGTTGCGGCCATGACCTACCTCGCATGTTCATGACGTGGGGGTGAACGGACGGGTGTCCGCCCTGTCCGAGAGGTTATTCGCCCGGGGTGCCCATGTCCGCTTCCGAGCCCAGCCGGAGAGCGGTGGCGCGGCCTGCCGCGTCGAGGACGAAAACGACTCTCTGGCCCTGCCGCACCATGCGGAAAATGGAACCCTCGAGAGCGTCAGAAGCAAGGTCGTACTCGCTGAGGTCTGTGTCGGAAATCACGATGCCCTCGCCGTTCGAGGGGTCGTATGCCTTGATGACGCCCTGCATGACGAGGGAGCCCTAGCGGGCGGCCTTCGTGACCTTGCCGGACTTGATGCAGGCCGTGCAGGCGTATACGCGACGCGGGGAACCCTTGACGATGGCCCGGACACGCTGGATGTTCGGGTTCCAGCGGCGCTTGGTGCGCACATGGGAGTGCGACACGGACATGCCCCAGCTCGGGCCCTTGCCACACACTTCGCAAACTGCAGCCATCTGACGATCCTTTGTTCGGCGGGGACCAAGGTCCCCAAGACGCGAGAGCCAAGGCTACAAGCAGGTCTCGGCACCCCCCAACTGCCCGGGAACACTTAATTGGGCTGTGGGGGCAGTGGTTCGGCCGTGTCACGGGCCCTCAGTACGCTTTGCCCCGTGTCTGAACTTGACGTCCTGGGGGCAGAGGACATCCGCCGCACTGTTGTCACTTTCCGTGACGCCATGCGGGCCCACGCGCCCGGGATCAACCGCCTGAACGTCTACCCCGTGCCCGACGGTGACACCGGCACCAACATGGCGCGCACCCTCGACGCGGTCGTCGCGGAGCTCGATGGTGCCAACCGCGAGATGGAGCCGACCTGCAAGGCGATCAGCCACGGGTCACTCATGGGCGCGCGGGGCAACTCGGGCGTCATCCTCAGCCAGATCCTCCGTGGCTTCGTGGGCACGATCAATGACGCCCGCGAGTCGAAGGTGAACGCGAGCCGTGTAGCGGAGGCTCTGAAGAAGGCATCCACATCGGCGTACGAGGCGGTGCTGAAGCCGATCGAGGGCACCATCCTCACCGTCGTGCGCGAGTCCGCCGATGCCGCCGCCGTCGCCGTGTCGAACGGTGCGACACTTTCTGCCACCCTGCGGGCGGCGCGCACGGCAGGCCGTGACGCACTTGCGCGGACACCCGAGATGCTCCCCGTGCTGAAGGATGCCGGTGTCGTGGACGCCGGCGGCGCCGGGTACCTGCTGCTCCTCGATGCCGCCATCCACGTGGTGGACGGTGAGCCGATGCCGGAACCAGACGATTCGGCGGGCCCCTCCGCGGACCAACTGGAGGCCGTCGCGCTGCGCCACCACGATGACGGCAGCACCGACGTGAGCGAGCTTCGCTACGAGGTGATGTTCTTCCTCGACCTCGACGACGCGCGGTCAGGTGATTTCAAGAAGGCCTGGGGCGCAATCGGCGACTCGATCGTGGTCGTCGGCGGGGACGGTCTCTGGAACTGCCACATCCACACGAACGACATCGGCGCGGCCATCGAGGCCCCGATCGCGCTCGGCGGTCGTCCCCGCCAGATCCGCGTGACCGACCTCTTCGAGGAGGTCGCCGAGGAGCACGCCGCGCGAGAGGCCACGCTCGGCGGGCCTGTCACCCGCAAGCCTTCCTCGTCGTCGCTGCCGCCCGTCACGTGCGCGGTCGTCGCGGTCGCCAGTGGCGACGGCCTCGCCGAGCTGTTCGGCCAGCTCGGTGTCCACGGAGTCGTGTCCGGCGGGCAGACACTGAACCCGTCCACCGCGGAGCTGCTCGCTGCCGTGGAGCACATGAACGCGGGCCAGGTGATCATCCTGCCGAACAACAAGAACATCATCCCCGTGGCCCAGCAGGTCGATGCACTCTCCACGAAGGAGGTGAGGGTTGTGCCCACCACCTCGATGCCGGAGGCCCTCGCGGCTCTCGTCACGTACGACCCGGAGGCCACCGCGGAGACGAACGTGCGCACCATGTCATCGGCCGCCGCGTCGATGACGACCGGTGAGGTCACCCAGGCAGTGCGGGACACCGCCACCGACGCGGGTGCCGTCACCACCGGTGACTGGATCGGCATAGTGCGTGGGGACGGGATCGTCGCGATCGCGGGGACTGTCGCCGGTGCGTGCACGCAGCTCCTCGACCACATCATCGACGGGTCGGGGGAATTGCTCACCGTCATCTCCGGTGCTGACGCGAGCCAGGCCGAGACCGACCAGATCATCGCCTGGCTGGGCGACAACAGGCCCGATGTCGCCGTCGAGGTTCACCGCGGCGGCCAGCCCCTGTACCCCTACCTGTTCGGCGTTGAGTAAGGGGCCGATCACCGCGCGAGAGCTCGCCGGGATGGATGTCGACGTCGTCAAGGGCATCGGCGACAAGAAGAAGGACGCACTCGAGACCTTCGGGATCTCCTCCGTCCTTGACCTGCTCGAGACGTACCCGCGGCGATGGGTCGACCGCACGCGGGAGGCCCAGGTGGCCCAGCTGGAGGAGGGCGTGCCCACCATGGTGGTCGTGCGGGTGGACGCATCCAGTTCGTTCAAGACGAAGACGGGCCGCAAGATGGTCACGGTCCGGTGCTCGGACGACTCCGGCCGCATCTCGCTCACCTTCTTCAACCAGAACTGGCGAGAGAAGCAACTGACAACGGGGCTCACCATCGCGGTGTTCGGGAAGCCGGAGCGCTACCGCGGTTACCTGCAGATGACGAACCCGATCGTGGACCTCATCGGGGACCGCACCGGCCGCATCGTCTCCATCTATCCCCAGAGCGAGAAGTCGCGCATCAGCACGTGGGACCTCGCGAAGTGGATCGAGAGCACGCTCGTGCGGTGCGAGCCGCGGGGCATCGCCGATCCCGTGCCCCCCGAGGTGACCGCCGCACTCGGGCTGGTGCCGCGCGGTCAGGCGCTCCACGACATCCACCTGCCCGACTCGATGGAGTCGCGCCACGATGCACGCCGGCGCCTCGCCTTCGACGAGGTCCTCCGTGTCCAGGTGATGCTGGTGGCGCGAAAGTTGCAGGCTGCCCAGGAGTCCCGCGGGTTCGCGCACCGGGCCGGGGGCCCGCTGGTCGAGCGTTTCGATGCATCCCTGCCGTTCCCTCTCACGGGCGCACAGGTGCGGGTGATCGACGAGATCGTCGCGGACATCTCGGACCCCTCGCCGATGCACCGCCTGCTCCAGGGCGACGTCGGCTC